>NZ_JBYTEO010000102.1:0-14897 GCF_058791355.1 Pseudomonas sp. EB271-G4-1 | reverse complement strand
GGCGATGGCGTTCTCAAGGGCGCCATCGCCAGCAAGCCGGCTCCTCCAAAGGCAATCCGTGCATTCCCTTTACCGCTGGTGAACATGAAACCCACATTGCTCGAACTCGAAGACGAATTCACCCGCCTCACCCTCGCCCCCGAACTCGGCGGCAGCATCGTCAACTGGTCCGTGCGCCACACCGGCCAGCCGTTGTTGCGACACGCCGATGAGCACGCATTGAACACGGGCCTTCCCGGCAAACTGGGCTGCTTCCCTTTGGTGCCGTGGTCCAACCGCATTGCCGAAGGGGGCTTCGATTGCCCGGATGGCTGGCTGGCCCTGGCGCCCAATAGCCTCACCGATCCTCTGCCGATTCATGGCAGCGCCTGGCAGCAGCCTTGGAAGGTAGTCTCCAAAACGCCTAACGACGTGGTGCTGCAACTCGATAGCACCGAGCCCTTTGCCTATTGCGCCCGCCAACGTTTCCATCTCGATAAAGGCAAGCTGAGTATCGAGTTGAGCGTTACCCATCTGGCCGAACACGCGGCCTGGCATGGCTTGGGCCTGCACCCTTATCTGCCCCGAAGCGCTGGCACGCGATTACAGGCAAAGGCCGGGCAAGTGTGGCTGTGCGACACCACCAGACTACCAACCGGGCTGAGTGCATTACCTGCCGAATGGGATTTCCAGCAGCCCAAGGCCCTGCCCCAGACACTGGTCGACAACGGTTTCTGCAACTGGGATGGCCACTGCCTGATTCAGCAACCCGACCTTGGTTACGAGCTGGAATGCCAGGCCACCGGCAGCGATTACTACCTGCTCTATTGTCCGCCAGGACTGGGTTTTTTCTGCATCGAACCGGTCAGCCACCCGGTCAACGCGCACCACTTGCCAAGTCGGCCCGGGTTGCGTTTGCTGGAGCAGGGCCAATCGGCAGAATTGACCTTCACACTGCATTACCGCCCTTTGTAGGAGCGAGCATGCTCGCGATGAACCCAAGAACGCCGCGGGGTGTCAGGCTTCCCGCGTTATCGTTGACCTCCATCGTCGGTACGCCGCCCGGAGCATGCTCGCTCCTACAAGAATTCAGAGACCTGCCCGCAATAGCATGTAGGCGGAGACTGCCAGGCAGATGCTCGCAAATCCCACCTGCAGCGCCCGCGCCGGCACTCGCGCGCAAAGCTTTCGGCCGATGATCATGCCCACGATGCTGGCGGCGATAAAGGCCATGCCAGACCCGTCGATGCGCACCCCGGCATGCAATGCGCCGATCACGCCGATGGCCGAGATCAGGCTGATGACCATCAGGGACGTGGCAATGATGCCGCGCATCTGCACGTCGGTCAGCTGCTTGAAGGCCGGCACGATCAGAAACCCGCCGCCCACACCCAGCAAGCCAGAGACTACACCGGTCACCGCACCGAGGGCCGCGAGGGTCGCAGTGCATTTGGCGGTCCAGGAAAAGCGCCCGGTCTGCTGATCGAGCATGCAGTTCTTCTGGCCCCAGTTGGCGTGACCATGATCGCTGGGCCCCTGGTCCTTGCGCTCGCGACGCAACATCCGTGCAGCCACCATGACCATCAGCAGACTGAACAGGATCATCAGGACTTTTTCCGGCAGTCGATGGGCGAAGTAGATGCCCAGCGGGGAAAACATCGCGCCCAGCAAGGCAATCAACAGCGCCGCGCGATAGCGTACCAGGCCATGGCGCAAGCCATCGATGGCACCGACCGCCGCTGCGCTGCCTACGGCGAACAGCGCGACGGGCGCCGCCGTGGTCATGCTCCAGCCCAGCCCCAACACCAGCGCCGGCACTGCAAGAATACCGCCCCCGGCCCCGGTCAAACCGAGCACCAACCCCATGACCACACCAAAAAAACTCGCCAGCAACATAGAACGCTCGTAATCCATGACAAAGGCCGGGAACGCCCGGTATCGATAGAGTGACAGGATAGAGCCCGCAGCGTTTTTTTCATCAACTGAATGTGTCGTGGGCTGGTCAGCGCAGGGAAAATGAATCTAACCTCATGACTTGCCCCTGAAGAAAAAACCCACATGCCCGCCCTCATTGAAGCTTTTTATGACGACGCCTCGTCAACCTACAGTTACGTCATCTACGAAACCGATGGCGGACAATGCGCGATCGTCGATCCGGTACTCGACTACAACCCGGCTGCCGGACGGACCGGCACCCTGCAGGCCGACCGGATCATCGCCTTCGTGCGCGAGCACCGCTTGCAGGTGCAATGGCTGCTGGAAACCCACGCCCACGCCGATCACCTGTCCGCCGCGCCTTACCTGCGCCGGGAACTGGGCGGCAAGATCGCCATCGGCCAGTCGATCTGCAAGGTGCAGGGCGTGTTCAAGACCCTGTTCAACCTTGAGCCGGAGTTTTGCATTGACGGCTCGCAGTTCGATCACCTGTTCGCCCCGAACGAGTCATTTCGCATCGGCAACCTCAAGGCCACCGCCTTGCATGTACCTGGCCATACCCCGGCGGACATGGCTTACCTGGTCGACGGCGACGCGATCCTGGTTGGGGACACCCTGTTCATGCCCGACGTCGGAACCGCCCGCTGCGACTTTCCTGGCGGCGACGCCCATCAGATGTTTGCCTCGATCCACAAGCTGCTGGCCTTCCCTGCCAGCGTGCGCCTCTTCGTCTGCCACGACTACCCGCCCGAGGGCCGTGAACCGCACTGCATGAGCACCGTTGGCGAACAACGCAAGAGCAACATCCACGTGCGCGACGGCATCGACGAAACCGCGTTCGTCGACATGCGCACCCGACGCGATGCCGGGTTGGGCATGCCGACGCTGCTGCTGCCAGCGATTCAGGTCAATGTGCGGGCGGGGAACCTGCCGCCGGCGGAGGACAATGGCGTGGTCTACCTGAAAATCCCCCTGAACAAGTTCTGACCCCCCCCTCGATCGTTCCCACGCGGAGCGTGGGAACGATCAAGGCAGGAGCACCGTATCAGGTGCCTAAGGTCAAGCCATTGGCAGGCAACGGCAGCGCCGTCTTGTAGCGCACCTGCTTGAGCGCAAAGCTCGAACGGATATTGGCAACGCCGGGGACTTTGGTGAGGAAATCCATCATGAAGCGTTCCAGCGACTGAATGGTCGGCACCAGCACCCGAATCAGGTAATCCGGATCGCCGGCCATCAGGTAGCACTCCATCACCTCGGGCCGATCGGAGATCGCCTCTTCGAAATGCTGCAACGCCTCCTCCACCTGCTTTTCCAGGCTGACGTGGATGAACACATTGACGTGCAGCCCCAGCAGATCGGCGTCCAGCAGGGTCACCTGCTCACGAATCAAGCCCAACTCCTCCATCGCCTTGACCCGGTTGAAGCATGGCGTCGGTGACAGGTTGACCGAGCGTGCCAGGTCGGCGTTGGTGATGCGTGCGTTCTCCTGGAGACTGTTGAGAATGCCGATATCGGTACGGTCCAGTTTGCGCATGAGACAAAAACACCTGTTTTTTATGTTTATGCAGATTTTTTATCTGGAAATGACCTTGAACGCAACGAAACACAGAAAAATATTCTTCTTGGCCGGGCCTATGATTGTTGTAGGACAAGATTTCTTCCACCGAATGAAATCTGTCAGCTCACTACAAGAAATTCACAAGATCGAGCGTAGAAGCCATGAACCAAGCGTACGAACCGCTGCGCCTGCACGTCCCCGAACCCTCGGGTCGCCCCGGCTGCAAAACCGACTTCTCCTACCTGCACCTGACCGACGCCGGCACAGTGCGCAAACCCCCTATCGACGTTGAACCGGCTGACACGGCAGACCTGGCCCGTGGCCTGATTCGTGTGCTCGACGACCAGGGCAATGCCTTGGGCCCGTGGGCCGAAGGCGTACCGGTGGACATCCTGCGCAAAGGCATGCGTGCCATGCTCAAGACGCGGATCTACGACAACCGCATGGTGGTCGCCCAGCGCCAGAAAAAAATGTCGTTCTACATGCAGAGCCTCGGCGAAGAAGCCATCGGCAGCGCCCAGGCCCTGGCCTTGAACATCGACGACATGTGCTTCCCGACCTACCGCCAGCAAAGCATCCTGATGGCCCGCGACGTACCGCTGGTGGACCTGATTTGCCAACTGCTGTCGAACGAGCGCGATCCGCTCAAGGGACGTCAGTTGCCGATCATGTACTCGGTCAAAGATGCCGGTTTCTTTACCATCTCTGGCAACCTCGCCACCCAATTCGTCCAGGCCGTAGGCTGGGCCATGGCCTCGGCGATCAAGGGCGACACCAAAATCGCCTCGGCCTGGATCGGCGACGGTGCCACCGCCGAGTCGGACTTCCACACCGCTCTCACTTTCGCTCACGTGTATCGCGCGCCGGTGATCCTCAACGTGGTCAACAACCAGTGGGCCATCTCCACCTTCCAGGCGATTGCCGGTGGTGAAGCCACCACCTTCGCCGGGCGTGGCGTCGGTTGCGGCATCGCCTCGCTGCGGGTCGACGGCAACGATTTCTACGCGGTCTACGCCGCCTCTGCCTGGGCCGCCGAACGCGCGCGCCGCAACCTCGGCCCGACCATGATCGAATGGGTCACCTACCGCGCCGGCCCGCATTCCACCTCGGACGATCCATCCAAGTACCGTCCTGCCGACGACTGGAGCCACTTCCCGTTGGGCGATCCGATCGCGCGCCTCAAGCAGCACCTGATCAAGGTTGGCCACTGGTCCGAAGAAGAACACACCGCCGTCAGCGCCGAACTGGAAGCCGAGGTGATCGCCGCGCAGAAAGAAGCCGAACAGTACGGCACCCTTGCCGGCGGCCAGATTCCAAGCGCCGCGACCATGTTCGAAGATGTCTATAAAGAGATGCCGGAGCATTTGAAGCGCCAGCGTCAAGAGCTGGGGATCTGACATGAACGATCACAACAACAATATCCAGCTGGATACCGCCATGACCACGACCACCATGACCATGATCCAGGCCCTGCGCTCGGCCATGGATGTGATGCTTGAGCGCGACGACAACGTCGTGGTGTTCGGCCAGGACGTCGGTTACTTCGGCGGCGTGTTCCGCTGCACCGAAGGCCTGCAGGCCAAGTACGGCACCTCCCGGGTGTTCGACGCGCCGATCTCCGAAAGCGGCATCGTCGGCACTGCAGTAGGCATGGGCGCCTACGGCCTGCGCCCGGTGGTGGAGATCCAGTTCGCCGACTACGTCTACCCGGCCTACGACCAGATCATTTCCGAAGCCGCGCGCCTGCGTTATCGCTCGGCTGGCGAATTCACCGCGCCGTTGACCTTGCGCATGCCTTGCGGTGGCGGTATCTACGGCGGCCAGACCCACAGCCAGAGTATCGAGGCGCTGTTCACCCAGGTGTGCGGCCTGCGCACCGTCATGCCGTCCAACCCCTACGACGCCAAGGGCCTGCTGATCGCCTCGATCGAAAACGATGATCCGGTGATCTTCCTCGAGCCCAAGCGCCTGTACAACGGTCCGTTCGACGGCCACCACGACCGTCCGGTAACCCCTTGGTCGAAACACCCCGCCGCCCAGGTTCCAGACGGCTATTACACCGTGCCGCTCGATGTCGCCGCCATTGCCCGTCCGGGCAAGGACGTCACGGTACTGACCTACGGCACCACCGTGTACGTGTCGCAAGTGGCCGCCGAGGAAAGCGGCGTGGATGCCGAGGTCATCGACCTGCGCAGCCTCTGGCCGCTGGACCTGGAAACCATCGTCAAGTCCGTGAAGAAAACCGGGCGCTGCGTGATCGTCCACGAAGCGACTCGTACTTGCGGTTTCGGTGCCGAACTGACGGCGCTGGTGCAAGAGCACTGCTTCCACCACCTGGAAGCGCCGATCGAACGCGTCACCGGTTGGGACACCCCCTACCCGCACGCGCAAGAGTGGGCGTATTTCCCAGGGCCGTCCCGTGTGGGCGCGGCGTTGAAACGGGTCATGGAGGTCTGAATGGGCACGCACGTTATCAAGATGCCGGACATTGGCGAAGGCATTGCAGAAGTTGAGTTGTCACAGTGGCACGTCAAGGTCGGCGACATGGTCGTCGAAGATCAGGTGCTGGCCGATGTCATGACCGACAAGGCAATGGTGGATATTCCGTCGCCGGTGCATGGCAAGGTGATTGCCCTTGGCGGTCAGCCAGGTGAAGTGATGGCGGTCGGCAGCGTGCTGATCAGCATCGAAGTCGAAGGCGCGGGCAACGTCAGGGAGTCTGCGCAACCGGCACCGGTAAAAGAAGCAACGGTCGCTGCGCCGAAAGTCGAAACCACGGTGGAGACCAAACCGGTCGCTGCCGCTGCACCGAAAGCCGCCGCCTGCCAGGGGCCAATGGTCGCCCGCGAAGCCGATGAGCGTCCCCTGGCCTCCCCGGCGGTGCGCAAGCATGCGCTGGACCTCGGTATCCAGTTGCGCCTGGTTCGTGGCACTGGCCCGGCGGGTCGTGTGTTGCACGAAGACCTCGAGGCCTATCTGGCCCAGGGTCAGTCGAATGCCTCAACCGTCAGCAGCGCTTACGCCCAGCGCAACGACGAAGAACAGATCCCGGTGATCGGCATGCGGCGCAAGATCGCCCAGCGCATGCAGGACGCCACGCAACGCGCGGCCCATTTCAGCTATGTCGAGGAAATCGACGTCACTGCCGTGGAAGAACTGCGTGCGCACCTCAACGAAAAACACGGTGCCAGCCGCGGCAAGTTGACCTTGCTGCCATTCCTGGTGCGCGCCCTGGTCGTCGCCCTGCGTGATTTCCCGCAGATCAACGCGCGCTACGATGACGAAACCCAGGTCATCACCCGCTTGGGCGCGGTGCATGTCGGTATCGCCACCCAAGCCGATATTGGCTTGATGGTGCCCGTGGTTCGCCATGCCGAGGCTCGCAGCCTGTGGGACAGTGCCGCTGAAATCGCCCGATTGGCCACGGCCGCCCGTAACGGCAAGGCCAGCCGCGACGAACTGTCCGGCTCGTCCATCACCCTGACCAGCCTCGGCGCGCTGGGCGGCATCGTCAGCACCCCGGTGCTGAACCTGCCGGAAGTGGCGATCGTCGGCGTGAACAAAATCGTCGAGAGGCCCATGGTGATCAAAGGCCAGATCGTGATCCGCAAGATGATGAACCTCTCCAGCTCCTTCGATCACCGGGTGGTCGACGGCATGGACGCGGCACAATTCATCCAGGCCGTCCGTGGCCTGCTCGAACAACCCGCCACCCTGTTTGTGGACTGATTTTTGCCGGAGAGCACCATGCAAACTTTGCACACTACGCTGCTGATCATCGGCGGCGGCCCTGGCGGCTATGTGACCGCGATCCGTGCTGGCCAACTGGGCATTCCGACCATCCTGGTGGAAGGCCAATCCCTGGGCGGCACTTGCCTGAACATCGGCTGCATTCCGTCCAAGGCACTGATTCACGTGGCTGAACAGTTCCACCAGACGCAACAGCACAACCAGCACTCGGCCCTGGGTATCAGCGTTTCGGCGCCGACCCTGGATATCGGCAAAAGCGTGGAATGGAAGGACGGTATCGTCGACCGCCTGACCACCGGTGTCGCCGCCCTGCTGAAAAAGAACAAGGTCCAGGTCGTTCAAGGCTGGGCCAAGGTCGTCGACGGCAAAACCGTCGACGTCGGCGACACGCGCATCCAGTGCGAGCACCTGGTGCTGGCCACTGGCTCCAAAAGCGTGAACTTGCCGATGCTGCCGATTGGCGGGCCGATCATCTCCTCCACCGAAGCGCTGGCACCGAGATCCGTGCCCAAACGCCTGGTCGTGGTGGGTGGCGGCTACATCGGCCTGGAACTGGGGATTGCCTATCGCAAGCTCGGTGCCGACGTCAGCGTGGTCGAGGCCCAGGAACGCATCCTGCCGGCCTACGACGGCGAACTGACCCAGCCCGTGCACGACGAATTGAAGAAACTTGGCGTGAAACTTTACTTGAAGCATAGCGTGCAAGGCTTTGATTCATCAGCAAATACCTTACAAGTACGCGACCCGGATGGCGGCATCCTGAACCTGGAGACCGATCAGGTACTGGTGGCCGTGGGTCGCAAGCCAAACACCGAGGGCTGGAACCTAGAAACGCTGGACCTTGCGATGAACGGCGCGTCGATCAAGATCGATCACCGTTGCCAGACCAGCATGCGCAACGTCTACGCCATCGGCGACCTCAGTGGCGAGCCGATGCTCGCCCACCGGGCCATGGCCCAGGGCGAGATGGTGGCCGAACTGATCAGCGGCAAGCACCGCGAGTTCAACCCCGCCGCCATCGCCGCCGTCTGCTTTACCGACCCGGAACTGGTGGTGGTCGGCAAGACCCCGGACGAGGCCAAGGCGGCAGGTCTTGACTGCATCGTGTCGAACTTCCCGTTCGCCGCCAATGGCCGGGCAATGACGCTGGAGTCCAAGAGCGGCTTCGTGCGCGTGGTCGCTCGTCGGGACAATCATCTGATCGTTGGCTGGCAGGCGGTGGGCGTCGGCGTCTCCGAATTGTCCACGGCATTCGCGCAAAGCCTGGAAATGGGTGCGCGGCTGGAAGACATCGGCGGCACTATTCATGCGCATCCAACGCTGGGCGAGGCGGTGCAGGAAGCGGCGTTGCGGGCGCTTGGCCACGCACTGCATCTGTGACCCCCACGCATGATCGTTCCCACGTTCTGCGTGGGAACGATCAAATCCGGGCTGCGAAATGGGTCCGGAATGAAGTATTGTTGTCCCCATCCAGAAAACGTCAGAAACATTGAACCGTTTCGGCGGTTGTTAAGTGATAGAGGGTGTCATGGGTAACGAAAGCATCAATTGGGACAAGCTGGGTTTTGACTACATCAAGACCGACAAGCGCTATCTGTCGCACTGGCGTAATGGCGAGTGGGACGCAGGCACCCTGACCGAAGACAATGTGCTGCACATCAGCGAAGGCTCCACGGCCCTTCACTATGGCCAGCAATGCTTCGAGGGCCTGAAGGCCTACCGCTGCAAGGACGGTTCGATCAACCTGTTCCGCCCGGACCAGAACGCCGCACGCATGCAACGCAGCTGCGCGCGCCTGCTGATGCCACAGGTGTCCACCGAGCAGTTCATCGAAGCGTGCAAGGAAGTGGTGCGCGCCAACGAGCGTTTCATCCCGCCTTACGGCACCGGCGGCGCGCTGTACCTGCGTCCGTTCGTGATCGGCGTGGGTGACAACATCGGCGTGCGTACCGCACCCGAGTTCATCTTCTCGATTTTCTGCATCCCGGTCGGCGCCTACTTCAAGGGCGGCCTGACCCCGCACAACTTCCTGATCTCCAGCTACGACCGCGCGGCCCCGCAAGGCACGGGCGCAGCCAAGGTCGGTGGCAACTACGCCGCCAGCCTGATGCCAGGCTCCCAGGCCAAGAAGGCGCACTTCGCCGACGCCATCTACCTGGACCCGATGACCCACACCAAAATCGAAGAAGTCGGTTCGGCCAACTTCTTCGGGATCACCCACGACAACAAGTTCGTGACCCCGAACTCGCCGTCGGTGTTGCCGGGCATCACCCGCCTGTCGCTGATTGAGCTGGCTAAAACGCGCCTGGGCCTGGAAGTGATCGAAGGTGACGTGTTCATCGACAAGCTGTCGGACTTCAAGGAAGCCGGCGCTTGCGGTACCGCCGCCGTGATCACGCCAATCGGCGGCATCAGCTACAACGACCACCTGCACGTGTTCCATAGCGAAACCGAAGTCGGCCCGATCACCCAGAAGCTCTACAAAGAGCTGACCGGCGTGCAAACTGGCGACGTCGAAGCGCCAGCGGGCTGGATCGTCAAGGTTTGACCTGACGTCCACTGCAATAAAAAAGCGCCGCCCCCGAATTCGAGGGCGGCGTTTTTTTTGGCTCTTTCCCCTACAGGGATACAAACGGTCTCAACGGATCGGCGTTCGTGTTTCCATGTTCCGCACTCAATCGTCCCGCGTCAGCACTTCCAGCAATTCAATCTCGAATATCAGGTTCGAATTCGGCGGGATCTTGCCCATCGTACGCTCGCCATAGGCCAGGTGCGCCGGGACCAGCAATTTGCGCTTGCCACCGACCTGCATGCCCATCAGGCCCTGGTCCCAACCCTTGATCACCCGACCGGTGCCGATCACGCACTGGAACGGCTTGCCTCGACTGTAGGAAGAGTCGAATTCGCTACCGTCCTCCAGCCAGCCGCGGTATTGGGTGGTGATCAGTGCGCCTTTGACGACGGCCTTGCCGTCACCCGGTTCAAGATCAATGATTTGCAGTTCGTCGTTCATGTTCTTAACTCATCTACAGTGCCCTGGACTTGCGGGCGCGGACGCAGGTTTTCGCAGAAACTGCTGCCAATGGCAACCGGCGGAACCGAATACCCCTGCGCCGCTCACATAAGTATCGACTTCGCGCTCAGAAAGGATGCTCTGATGACTGACCTGCGCAGTTTCATTCCGCCCTACATTCTGCACCGTATCGTCGCGCATGGATCTGAACACCAGCGTTCCAGCGCAATGAGCACACTGGCCCATGTGCGTACCCTTCGGCATACGCCTGGCCCACCGGTGCGTCCAGCTGCCGCCGCGATCCTGCCGGCAACCTCCAAACGTGGCCAGGTACAGCGCAGCGTGCATGATGCCCAGGGCAAGATGCTCCTGCCCGGCATGCCGGTGCGCCTCGAAGGCCAGGCGCCGAGCGGTGATCCGGCGGTCGATGAGGCCTACGACGCGCTGGGGGCCAGCTACGATTTCTTTTGGAAAGTGTTGGGCCGCGACTCCATCGACGATAAGGGTTTCGCCCTGATCGGCAGCGTGCATTATGGCCAGGACTATGAGAACGCCTTCTGGAACGGATCGCAGATGGTCTTCGGTGACGGCGATGGGGAAATCTTCCAGCGCTTCACCCGCTCGCTGGACGTGGTCGGGCACGAGCTGACCCACGGCGTGGTCGAGAGCGAAGCGGGCCTGGTGTATGCCGACCAGTCCGGGGCGATGAATGAATCGCTGTCGGATGTGTTTGGCGTGCTGACCAAGCAATACCTGCTGGGGCACACCGCCGACCAGGCGGACTGGCTGATCGGCGCGGATTTACTGACCCCGCGGATCAAGGGCGTCGGTTTGCGCTCGATGGCCCACCCGGGCACCGCCTATGACGACCCACTGCTGGGCAAGGACCCGCAACCGGACCACATGCGCAAATTCGTGATCACCCAGGAGGACAATGGCGGCGTGCACATCAATTCCGGCATTCCCAATCGGGCGTTTTACCTGGCCGCCAAGGCCTTGGGTGGATTCGCCTGGGAAACAGCCGGGCTCATCTGGTACGACGCACTGTGTGACAAGCGCTTGAGTCATGAGACGTCATTCAGTGCCTTTGCAAAACTCACCGTGGAGCATGCGCGTCGGCGCTTCAGCGCCAATGAAGCGCGGGTGGTGCAGCGCGGCTGGTCACAAGTAGGCGTCGAGACGACGCAGGAGGCACCATGAAAACCCTGCCGACACTGGACGACCGGGCCGTTGTGCGCCTGTCTCGCCAAGGTGGCTTTGCCGCAATCCAGGCCCTGACGCGCCCCCGGGAAATCGAATTCGCGCAATGCGATCTCGAGCAGCGTTCGCGCCTCTGTGGCCTGCTCGAAGGGTGCTTGCCGCTGGACAGCTCGGCCTCGGGTGGGGGGGATCAGCGCTTTTACCAGATCGAGCTGCACTACCGCGCAGGCGAACAGGACGACCAAATGGTGCTGAAAGTGCCGGAAAACCAGGCCCCCGCTGAGCTTGTACGGCTCTGGGACCTGGGCGAATTGCTGTAGTGCGACGGCGATGTCCGCTCGACAACTGTTTTGCGCGATAGCCTTGAACCCAGGCCAGCCTTTATCCTTGTCGACCCGCCGTACCGAGTTGATGGAGTTTTTCTAATGCCCCATGAAGGCAGTCTGTTGCAAGCCGCAGTCGTATTTCTGCTCGCCGCCGTACTCACCGTTCCCCTGGCCAAGCGCCTGCAATTGGGCGCGGTGCTGGGTTATCTGTTTGCCGGCGTGATCATCGGCCCCTCGGGGCTGGGCCTGATCGGCAATACGGAAAGTGTCGCGCACATCTCTGAACTCGGCGTGGTGTTGCTGCTGTTCATCATCGGTCTGGAGTTGTCGCCACGGCGCTTATGGGTGATGCGCAAGGCGGTGTTCGGCGTCGGTCTGGCGCAAGTACTGCTGACAGGTGCGCTGCTGGGTGTATTGGCGCTGTATGTCTTCGGGCAACCGCTGAACACCTCGATCGTGCTGGGCCTGGGCCTGGCCCTGTCGTCCACCGCCTTCGGCCTGCAAAGCCTGGCCGAGCGCAAGGAACTGACCAGCCCCCACGGCCGCCTGGCGTTCGCGATCCTGCTGTTCCAGGACATCGCCGCGATCCCGCTGATCGCCATGGTGCCGCTGCTGGCAGGCAGTAGCGCAAACGTCAGCGCGGTCGACGATGTCAACCAGGGCCTGCGTGTGCTGGTCAGTATTGCCATTGTGGTGATCGGCGGACGCTACTTGCTGCGTCCGGTGTTTCGCGTGGTCGCCAAGACCGGCTTGCCGGAAGTGTCCACCGCGACCGCGTTGCTGGTGGTGATGGGCACCGCCTGGCTGATGGACCTGGCCGGTATTTCCATGGCCCTCGGTGCATTTCTTGCCGGCCTGCTGCTGGCAGACTCCGAATACCGGCACGAGCTGGAAGCACAGATCGAACCCTTCAAGGGCCTGCTGTTGGGGCTGTTCTTCATGAGTGTCGGCATGGGCGCCAACCTCGGCCTGCTGCTGCGTGAGCCCATCGTGGTGCTGGGGCTGACCCTGCTGCTGATCGCCGTCAAGCTGCCGTTGCTGTTTGTCGTCGGCCGCCTGGCCGGCGGTTTGAACAAGATCAGCGCCATTCGCCTGGGCATCGTGCTGGCGGCGGGTGGTGAATTTGCCTTTGTGGTGTTCAAGATCGGCCGTGATCATGGTTTGTTCGATCCACGCCTGTACGACTTGCTGGTGCTGGCGATCACCCTGTCGATGGCGTTGACGCCCCTGTTGATGTTGTTGTGCGCCCGACTGGTTAGCCCGAAGGTGCAACCGGTGGTGGTTCCGGAGCAATTTCGCGCAATCGACGCCGATGAGCCCCGTGTGGTGATCGCCGGCATGGGCCGTATGGGGCAGATCGTCGCGCGTATCCTGCGGGCTCAGAACATCAAGTTCGTGGCCCTCGACACCTCGGTGGAAACCATCGAACTGTCGCGCAGCTTCGGCGGCGTACCGGTGTATTACGGCGACCCGATGCGTCCGGAAATCCTCAGCGCGGCCAAGGTTGCGGATGCCGAGTTCTTCGTCATCGCCACCGACGACCCGGACACCAACATCAAGACCGCCGAACTGGTGCACAAGCTCTATCCGCACATCAAGATCATTGCCCGCGCCCGCAACCGCCAGCATGTGCATCGCCTGGTGGACCTGGGCGCCCACGCCGTGCGCGAAACCTTTTACTCCAGTCTGGAAATGAGCCGGCAGACATTGATCGGCCTGGGACTGACGCCCGAACAGGCCGATGCACGGATCAAGCGTTTCAAGCATCACGACGAACAGGTGCTCGAAGCCCAGCACGCGATCTACGACGACGCGGTGAAGGTCAAGCAGACGGCGCAGGAAGCGCGGGCGGAACTGGCACGGTTATTCGAATCGGACCAGCTGGAAGAGCAGGCGAAGAACGGTTGAGATGAATGTGCCGGCCTCCTGGCCGGCACCCCGCCCCTATCACACACGGACTCCAACATGGCTGGCGACACCGCTCTCAAGGAAATCTTCAACGCCGAGCGCCTGCGGCACATCGCCGCCGAGATGACGGCGGTGTATCCCGACTTCGACGCCAAGGGTTTCCTGAAACTGGCCAACCATGACCTGGCCGAATTGTCGGTGATGCGGCGCCTGGCCCGCGTCAGCGAATGCTTGCACGCGGTATTGCCGCTGGGTTATGAAGCATCGCTGGAAGTACTGCGCGCCCTCGCCCCTCGCCTCAACAGCGGTTTTGTCAGCATGTGCCTGCCGCATTACGTGGCGACCTATGGCGCGGAGCGGTTCGAACTGTCGATGGAGGCGCTCAAGTACTTCACCGCATTCGGTTCCTCGGAGTTCGCCATCCGCCATTTCCTGCGCGACGATTTGCAACGCTCGCTGCAATTGATGCATGACTGGTCGCTGGACGCCAACGAACATGTCCGGCGCCTCGCCAGCGAAGGTTGCCGGCCGCGCCTGCCCTGGTCGTTTCGCCTGGAGCCGGTCCAGGCCGACCCGCGACTGGCCGCCGGGATCCTCGACAACCTCAAGGCCGACCCCAGCCTTTACGTGCGCAAGTCCGTGGCCAATCACCTCAATGACATCACCAAGGACCAGCCCGAGTGGGTACTGGACCTGATCGAGGGCTGGTCGCTGGACAACCCGCACACCGCTTGGATCGCCAGGCATGCCCTGCGCAGCCTGATCAAACAGGGCAACCTGCGCGCCCTGGCTATCATTGGCGCGGGCGGCAAACCTGAAGTCCAGATCATCGATGTGCAGGTCAATCCGCCGGTGATCGGGCTCGGCGAAAAAATCACCCTGTCCTTTGCGGTCAAGTCCACGGTACACAACAGCCAGCGCCTGGTGATCGATTACGCCATCGACTACGTCAAGGCCAACGGCAGCACCTCGGCCAAGGTCTTCAAGCTCAAGGCCTTGACGCTACCAGGCAACGCCACACAACCGATCACCCGCGGCCAACACATCAAGGAACTGACCACCCGCCGGCATTACGCGGGCAAGCATGCGGTACATGTGTTGGTGAATGGCGAGCGGCTGGCCAGTACGGCGTTTGAAATCCTCGCCTGAAACACGGTCTCCCTCTGTAGGAGCTGCCGCAGGCTGCGATCTTTTGATCTTGAAAAATCAAAAGATCGCAGCCTGCGGC
>NZ_JBYTEO010000101.1:0-15033 GCF_058791355.1 Pseudomonas sp. EB271-G4-1 | reverse complement strand
CCGCAGGAATGGATATGTACTCAGTCACAAATCCCCATTGGCCGCCAGGACGCCTTCGCCGGCAAGCCTGGCTCCTACAGTAAAAGCGAAACCCTAAGTGGCCGTTACCGCAGGAATGGATATGTACACCTGAAAGAAATTGGTCCGCTGACAGGCCGCTTTCGCGAGCAGGCTCGCTCCCACAGTAGATCGGGTACAACCGCAAGCGACTGGTCCGCTGTCAGGCCGCCTTCGCGAGCAGGCTCGCTCCCACAGTAGATCGGGTACAACCGCAAGCGACTGGTCCGCTGACAGGCCGCTTTCGCGAGCAGGCTCGCTCCCACAGTAGATCGGGTACAACCGCAAGCGACTGGTCGGCTGTCAGGCCGCCTTCGCGAGCAAGTCCGCTCCCACAACAGGCGTGATAATCAGGAGGGCTTGGGTGGGGCTGCATCCGACGGGGCTTTTGCCGAACCCTGCTTTTGCGCGCGCCACGTCGCCGGAGGCATGCCGAACTGGCTGATGAACCAGCGCGTAAACGAACTCGCCATTGAGTAGCCAAGCATGTCGGCAATGCGACTGAGCGAGTAATTCGGGTTGTCCAGGTAACGCAGCACCAGGTCGCGGCGCACGTCGTTGATCACATCGTTGAAGGCACAGCCATCATCCTTGAGGCGACGTTGCAGCGTGCGCACGTTCATGCCCTGGCTCTGCGCGACCTGTTCGATGGTGGCACGGCCCATCGGCAGCAGCAGGTAGATGGCCTTGCGCACTTCGAACAGCATCGAAGTGCCTTGGTGGCTTTGCAGCGAATCGAGGTAGCTCTGGGCATAGCGCGCCATGGCAGGGTCGGCGTTGGGGTTGGTCATGTCCAGGCTGGCGCCGGCGCAGACGATGCCGTTGAACTCACTGCCGAACTCCAGGGTGCAGCCGAACAGGCGGCGGTGCAGTTGAAGGTTGTCGGGGGCCTGGTGGGTGAAGTTGACGCTGTAGGGGTGCCAGTGTGAGCCGAGCAGGGCGGCGCACAGGCGGAACATCACGCCGATGGCCAGCTCGGTGGCCTGTCGACAGGGCATCGGCGATTCCGTGACCACCTCTTCGCGAATGATCACCATCTTGCCGGCCTCTTCAATGAAGATGGCCAGCGAGTCATTCATCAAGTGCCGGTAATGCACCACCACCTGCAAGGCATCGCGCAGCGTGCGCTGATGGCTGAGCAGCAGGCTGACCACGCCGAAGTCCGAGAGCTGGCGTGATTCGGCCATGCTCAAACCGAAGGTCTGGCAGCCGCTGGCAGAGGCTGAATCCTCCAGCAGGCGCACGGCGGAATCGATGGGGATGCGATGTTCCGGGGCCTGCAGCAAAGCCTTGGACAAGCCAACGCTGGCCAGCAAATCGCGTGGGTTGAACCCCAGGTATTGGGTGACCTCCAGGTAGTTGGTCAAGACGGCGGCGCGAACAAGCTTGGTCATGCGAAGGTCTTTCCTGGGCCGATTGCAATTCAATTGAGCGTGGCGACTATATCCAGCGCATCAGCAATTGCAACAGTTGTTAAGTGAGCGATTGCACCCGCCCATTGCTGTCCGATTTACCACTCTTGAACCTGCCTCATCGAGGCTCACCCATTGATTACAGTGACCCGCACAGAACTTGCTGAGATTTTCGACCGGTGGTCGCACCGCGCCATCACCGAAACGTTTGTCATGAAAAGAAAAGTGCCTGACGTCCAATGAAAAGCGCCTGGGGTGGGCGCTCTTTAATGTCAGTCCTACAAAAAGCCCCTGGCGACAGAGCCAGTCGAGTCATCGAGAAAGCGTAGGTGTTGAAGTGGACAAACTGCAAACTGCCGCAACCGTTCTGATCGTACCGGGCCTGCGTGAGCACGTCGCCGAACATTGGCAGACGTTGCTTGAAGCCAGGCTGAGCAAGGTACGTAGCGTGCCGCCGCTGGAGGCCGACAAGCTCGATTGCAACAAACGCGTGCAAGCGATCCAGCATGCACTGGAACAGATCGACGGGCCGGTGATCCTGGTCGCCCATAGCGCCGGTGTCCTGATGGTCGCGCACTGGGCCGCGCAGCACAGCCGGCCGATCAAGGGCGCGCTGCTGGCCGCTCCACCTGACCTCGATGCCCCTTGGCCGTCTGGCTACCCATCGCCTGAAACCCTGCGTAGCCAGGGGTGGGACCCTCTACCCAAAGGCCCGCTGCCATTTCGCAGCCTCGTGGCCGCCAGTACCAACGACCACCTCGCCAGCCTGCAAGCCGTTACGCACCTGGCCGAAGGCTGGGGTAGCGAGCTGCTCAACCTGGGCGATGTCGGTCATCTCAATCCTGCTGCCGGGTACGGGCACTGGCCGCAAGCCGAAGCCCTGATCCTCGAGCTGGATCGCTAGTTCAGGCGCCGGTTGGCCCGCGCCATCCGGTATCCGCCCCTATCCTGAAAAACGTAAACCCCTGGAACAAGGGGTTACGCGGGGCCTGCTGCGCTTAAAACAAATACAAAAAGGCGGAGACAACGCTATGCACCACAACAAGAGTCACGGGTTCACCGCTTCACGCTACACCTTGCTGGCCTCGGCCATTCTCGCGGCAACGGTGCCGACGGCCCATGCGGTCGAGATCGAGACAGGTAACCCGGACTGGAACGTTCGCGTGGATAACACCGTCAAGTACAACTACGGCGTACGCACCGAAAGCGCGGACAAACGTATGTTGGGCACGCCCAACAACAACGACGGCGACTACAACTTCCGTAGGTCTGGCACCAACATCACCAACCGCGTCGACCTGTTGACCGAGATGGACGTGGTTTATCAGAACCACATGGGCTTTCGCGTAAGCGCCGCCGGTTGGTACGACAAGGCCTACGAGAACACCGGTTCCAATTCCAACCCGTTCGTCAACGGCAACGGTTCGACCTCGGGCCTGATCGCCAACGACCCGCGCCTGGCCGGGGTCACCAATGACAACGTCGGCAATGGCAGCCCGCACCTGAGCAACTATGCCCAGCGTTACTACACGGGTCCGTCCGGCGAAATCCTCGACGCCTTCGTGTTCTACAGCACCGAAGTGGGCGAGGAGTCGATGCTGAGCTTCAAGGCTGGCCAGCACAACGTGTTCTGGGGCGAGACCATTCTCAATCCGGTGCATTCGATCAGCTACGGCCAGTCCGGCCTGGACCTGGCCAAGCTGGCCGCGTCGCCGGGCACCGAAGCCAAGGAGCTGTTCGTACCGCGCAATCAGCTGTCGATGTCGTTCACCGTCAACCCTGAGTTGACCCTGGCGGCCCAATACTTCCTCGACTGGGATGAAGCGCGTCTTCCAGAAGCCGGCACCTACTACGGCGGTTCCGACCTGGTCGGTTTCGGCGCGCAGTCGTTCCTGCTGGGTAACACTAATGCTGTCGTGCCTGGCAGCCCTCTGGGTTGCGGCCTGGCGCCGTGCAACGGCTTGACCAACGTGCGTCGCGGGCACGACCTGACCCCGGACAAGCGCGGCGACTGGGGCCTCATGGCCAAATGGTCACCCGCCTGGCTGGACGGCACCCTCGGCGTCTATTACCGCGAAACCTCGGAAATCCTCCCGCAAGCCTGGCTCGATGCCCGTGGCCTGAGTTCGGCCAACCCGAACGGAACCCGGCCAGCCGGCCAGGTGCCCGCGGTCATCAATACGCTCAACTCGCTGAGCACCGCCACCTATCAGATGGCCTATGCCGACAACATCAAGATCGTTGGCCTGAGCCTGTCCAAGGACGTGGGCGGGGTGAGCGTGGGCTCGGACCTGAACGTCCGGCACAACATGCCGCTGGCCAGTATTCCAGCCGTCGTCAGCACCACCAGTCCCCTGGGCCTGGGCCAGGGGCTCGGCCTGCTGCCGGCGCGCACACCCGGAACCGGCGTGATCTATGACACCCCGGAAAAGGGCGACAGCATGGCCGCCACCGGCGACACCCTGCACTGGACGGTCAACGGTCTGATGACCATGCCGAAAACGCCCGTGTTCGATTCGGCGACCCTGCTCGCCGAGTTGTACTACAGCAACTTGCTCAAGCTCGATAGCAAGAACGAAGCGCTCTACAAAGGCAAGGGCACTTACCACGGTATCGATCAGCCGACCCGTGACAACTGGGGCATCGCGGTCAACTTCACACCGACCTGGTACCAGGTGTTTCCCGGTGTCGACCTCAATGCACCGATGTCCGTCAACCTCGGTCTCGATGGCGTTTCACCGGTTTCCGGTGGCGGTGCCAAGGACACCGGTAACTACGCAGTCGGCCTCGGCGCCGTTGTGTACAACAAATACTTCGTCGACCTGAAATACGTGGACTCTTTCGGCAAGGCCGACAAGTGCAATGTCAGTGGCGTGAGTACTGGCCCGACCGGAGGTGACGGCGCTGCGCCGAATGCCTTCAGCGGCAACGAAAACTACGCCTGTTACGCCGGTGGCTATTCGTCCTTTTCCGGTGGTGGCGCCACGACTGAGGACCGTGGCGCTGTGTACCTGACGATGAAAACAACCTTTTGATGCACCACTGATTTGCTCAATGCAAGCAGGAGAATAACAAGATGAAATTCGTGAAAACCGTGTTGGCCGCTTCGCTGGCCATGGTCCTTGCCGCCCAGGTACAGGCCGCTGTTTCAACCCAGGACGCTGCCAAGCTGGGCACCAGCCTGACCCTGGTGGGCGCCGAAAAGGCCGGCAATGCCGATGGTTCGATTCCGGCCTACAACGGTGGCCTGACCACGCCGCCAGCCAGTTTCAAAGCCGGTGACAGCATGCGCCCGGACCCGTTTGCCAGTGAAAAACCGCTGCTGGTGATCGATGGCAAGAACGTCGACCAGTACAAGGGCATGCTCACCGCCACCACGGTGGAACTGGCCAAGCGCTTTCCGACTTTCCGTGTCGACGTGTTCCCGACCCACCGCACCGTTTCGCTGCCAAAAGCCATCCTCGATAACGGCGTGAAGAACGCCAGCGGCGCCAAGTCACTCGAAGGCGGGTTGGCCATCGACAACGTGCTGCCGGGCGTACCGTTCCCGATTCCGCAATCGGGCAACGAAGCGATGTGGAACTTCCTCTTGCGTTATCAGGGCGTGAGCATCAACTCCAAGTACGACTCCTGGAACGTTGACTCCGCCGGCGTGCCAAGCCTGGCCACCACCGGGCAGGCGTTCATCTCCTATCCGATCTACGAGAACCTGACGCAGCCGATCAGCAGCGCCGATGTGTACTACCAGATGAAGCTGTCCTACACCGGCCCGGCACGTCGCGCCGGCGAGGCGGTAATGCTCAAGGACGCGGCCAACCCGCTGCAGCAACCACGCCGCGCCTGGCAATACCTGCCGGGGCAGCGTCGGGTGAAGCTGGCGCCTAACCTGGCGTACGACACGCCGAACCCAGGGACTGCGGGTGCGGGCACTTATGACGATGTGTTCGTGTTCAACGGTGCGCTGGATCGCTACGACTGGAAGCTGGTGGGCAAGCAGGAAATGATCGTGCCCTACAACACCTACAAGCTGACCTACGCCCAGGATCCGAAGTCGCTGACCACCGCCAATCACCTCGCACCAGACTTCGTGCGCTGGGAAAAACACCGCGTATGGGTCGTGGAAGGCAACCTCAAGGCCGGTGCCCGGCACATCTATGCCAAGCGCCGCTTCTACCTCGACGAAGACAGCTGGAGCGCTTTGGCCTCGGATCAGTATGACGCCCGTGGCCAGCTCTATCGTGGTTCCTTCGCGTTCCTCAGCCAGAGCTATGACAAGCAGGTGCCGGACTCCACGCCGTTCATGATCTACGACCTGGTCGGTGGCTCCTACAACATCAACGGTGTAGTCGGCCCTTACGGCGGCATCAAGTACATCGATCCGCTCTCCAAGGCCCAGTGGTCGTCGGAATCCCTGGCCGGCAGCGGCATTCGCTAAGCAAACCGCAAGCAGACGCTCGCACGATCCACTGTGGGAGCGAGCCTGCTCGCGATGGACGTTAACGATGACGCGTGCTGTCTGGATGCCCGCGTCGCCCTCTGGTCCATCGCGAGCAGGCTCGCTCCCACATGACCTGCACGGCGCAAGGTTTGAACGTCAGGCACACCGATGTGTGTCCCGGCGCGGTTTTCCGAAGAGGACGCGGTATGTGTTCGTATAAGAATTTCAAGCACGTGGCGTTTGGCCTGGCGCTCGGCCTGTTGCAGGGCGTCACCCACGCAGCCGATTACGTTGATGTGCTGGACCTGCCTGCCAGGGTCAGTGCCTTGGCCAGCAATAGCCCGCTGTCCGGCATGGCCCGCGCCGGTGAGCGCGTGATCGCCGTTGGCCAGCGCGGCCATATCCTGTTTTCCGATGACGCTGGCAAGCACTGGCAGCAGGCTGCCGTACCGGTCAGCGCCGACTTGACCGCCGTGAGTTTTTCCGGCCCCACCCAGGGCTGGGCGGTGGGCAATGACGGTGTGGTGTTGCACACGAGCGACGCTGGCGCGACCTGGAACAAGCAACTCGACGGCCGCCAGATCGGCAACTTGCTGGTCAAGCATTACACGGCGCTGGCCAGTGCCGAGCCGGGCAACGAACAGTGGCCGCTGCTGGTCGCCGAAGGTCAGCGACTGCTGGAGCAGGGTGCCGATAAACCGCTACTCGATGTGTGGTTCGCCAATGACCAAGTCGGCTATGTGGTCGGCGTGTTCAACCTGATCCTGCGCACTGACGATGGCGGCATGAGCTGGACGCCGTTGCAGGATCGCACCGACAACCCGCAAGGCTTGCACCTCAATGCCATCGCCTCCACTGGTGACAGCCTGTACATCGCCGGCGAACAAGGCCTGTTGCTCAAATGGGATGAGCAGGCTCAACGCTTCGCCGCCGTGGAGACGCCCTATCAGGGCAGCTTCTTCGGTGTCATCGGCAAGCCTGGCGAAGTGCTCGTCTACGGCTTGCGCGGCAACGTGCTGCGCAGTACCGACGGCGGGCAGAGCTGGACCCCGTTGGACACTGGGCTGCACATCAGCATTACCGCCGGCCTCGTCGATGCCCGTGGCCATTACCGCCTGTTCACCCAGGGCGGGCAGATGCTGGTCAGCCAGGGCACAGGTGCGCACATGCACCTGGTGCAGCAACCGGCACGCACCCCGGTTGCCGGTGCCACCCAGTCCGCCGACGGCGCATTGGTGGTAGCGGGCAGCCGTGGCGCCCAGGTGTTAGCCGCCGATCCAGCCCTCGAACCCTAAGAGCGAGAACCCAGACATGGGCAATATCAAACAAGACGCCATGCCGGTGATTCGCGAGCTGCGTGATTTCGACCGCCGCTCCGGCAACCTGCTCGAACGGCTGGTGTTCAACTACCGTCCGCTGTTCATGCTGCTGATGGCCTTGGCCACCGTGGTCCTGGGCTTCATGGCGGTGACCCGCCTGGAACTGCGCCCCAGCTTCGAAAAAATGATTCCGCAGAGCCAGCCGTACATCCAGAATTTCCTGGAAAACCGCCAGTCGCTGCGCGGCCTGGGCAACTCGGTACGGGTGGTGGTCGAGAACACCCAGGGTGACATTTTCGACCCTCAGTACCTTGACGTGCTCAAGCAGGTCAACGACCAGTTGTTCCTCACTGAAGGCGTCGACCGTGCGTGGATGAAGTCCTTGTGGAGCCCGGCGGTACGCTGGACTGAAGTCACCGAGCAAGGCTTCCAGGGTGGCCCGGTGATGCCTGATACCTATGAGGGCAAACCTGAGCAAATCGAACAGTTGCGCCAGAACATTTCCCGCGCCGGCATCGTCGGCAGCCTGGTCGCCAGCGACTACAAGTCGAGCATGCTCGTCGTACCGCTGCTGGACAAGTCCGCCGCAGGTGGCCAGCGCATCAACTACCATCAGTTCTCGCAGATGCTCGAAGAGCAGTTGCGCGACAAGATCGAATTCGCCGGCGACAGCGCGGCGCGTAAATCCGGGGAAGAGGGCAAGGGCCCGTACAAGGTGCGGGTGATCGGTTTCGCCAAGCTGATGGGCGACCTGATCGACGGCCTGATCCAGGTGATGATGTTCTTCGGGCTGGCCGTGGTCACTTCGCTGATCATCATCTACGCCTACACCCGTTGTGTGCGCAGCACCTTGTTGGTGGTCGGCTGCTCGCTGATCGCGGTAGTCTGGCAACTGGGCATCGTCGCCTGGCTGGGCTACGCCATCGACCCGTACTCGGTGCTTGTACCGTTCCTGATCTTCGCCATCGGTGTGTCACACGCCGCGCAGAAGATGAACGGCATCATGCAGGACATCGCCCGTGGCACCCACAAACTGATTGCCGCGCGCTACACCTTCCGCCGCCTGTTCATCGCTGGCGTCACTGCATTGCTGGCTGACGCCGTGGGCTTTGCCGTGCTGATGCTGATCGACATTCCGGTGATCCAGGACCTGGCGATCACCGCCAGCATCGGTGTCGCGGTACTGATCTTCACCTCACTGTTGCTGATGCCGGTGGCGCTGTCCTACATCGGCGTCGGCCGCAAGGCGGCCGAGCGTGCGCTGAAAATCGACAACCGTGCCGAGCACCACAAGGGCTTCGGCAAACTCTGGGACCTGCTCGATCGTTTCACCACGCGCAAGTGGGCGACGGGCGCCGTGCTGGTCGCGGTGCTGATGGGCATTGGCGGCTTCATGGTCAGCCTGCAACTGAAGATCGGCGACCTTGAAAGTGGGGCGCCGGAATTGCGCGCCGACTCGCGCTACAACCGCGACAACGCCTACATCACCAGCCACTATGCGCTGTCCAGCGACCTGTTCGCGGTGATGATCAAGACCGCGCCGGAAGGCTGCCTGAACTACAAGACCCTGATCCTCGCCGATCGCCTGGCCTGGGAGCTGCAGCAGTATCCGGGTGTGCAGGCGACGTCCTCACTGGTCAACGCGGTACGCCAGATCACCGCCGGCACCTATGAAGGCAACCCCAAGCTCAACAGCATCCAGCGCAACCAGGACGTGCTGAACTATGCCGCGCAGCAAGCCTCGGTCAACTCTCCGGAGCTGTTCAACAACAACTGCTCGCTGATGCCGGTGATTGCCTTCCTCAAGGATCACAAGGCGGAGACCCTGGATGCCGTGGTGGCGATCGCCGACAAGTTCGCCAAGGAAAACAGTACTGACGATCGCCAGTTCCTGTTGGCGGCCGGCAGTGCCGGGATCGAAGCGGCCACCAACATCGTGGTGCGCGAGGCCAACCGTACCATGCTGCTGTACGTCTACCTGGCGGTGACGCTGTTCTGCCTGATCACTTTCCGCAGCTGGCGCGCCACGCTGGTGGCGCTGCTGCCACTGGTGCTGACTTCGATCCTGTGCGAAGCGCTGATGGTGGTCATGGGCATCGGCGTGAAAGTCGCGACCTTGCCGGTGATCGCCTTGGGTGTGGGGATCGGTGTGGACTACGCACTGTATCTGCTCAGCGTGCAATTGCACTTCCAGCGCCAGGGCCTGCCGCTGTCCCAGGCGTACCGCAACGCCGTGTCGTTCACCGGCCGGGTGGTCGGGCTGGTGGGCATCACACTGGCCGCCGGCGTGGTGTGCTGGGTCTGGTCGCCGATCAAGTTCCAGGCCGACATGGGCATCCTGCTGACCTTCATGTTCCTTTGGAACATGCTCGGCGCGCTGATCCTGATTCCGGCCCTGTCGTACTTCCTGCTGCGTGAACGGGCACCGCAACCCGGTGCTGTTGCGGCAGCCGAAATCATTGAATCCACTGAACGTCCCGGCATGCCCCATGCCGTGACCACTTCCGAGTAAGTCAAGATGTCTGATTACAAAGCTCCCCTGCGCGACATGCGCTTCGTCCTCAACGAGGTCTTCCAGGTGTCCCGGCTGTGGGCCAGTTTGCCTGGCCTGGCCGACGTGATCGATGAAGAAACCGCTGCCGCCATCCTCGAAGAAGCCGGCAAGATCAGTGGCGAAGTCATCGCACCCTTGAACCGCGCCACCGACGAGCAGGGCTGTACCTGGAGCAATGGTTCGGTCACCGCGCCAGAGGGTTTTGCCGAGGCCTATCAAGCCTTCGCCGAAGGCGGTTGGGTCGGTGTCGGTGGAGATCCGCAGTACGGTGGCATGGGCATGCCCAAGGCGATTTCGGCCCAGGTCGAAGAGATGGTCAACGCGGCCAGCCTGTCGTTCGGCCTGTACCCGATGCTGACCGCCGGCGCCTGCCTGTCGATCAAGGCGCACGCCAGTGAAGAACTCAAGGCGCGTTACCTGCCGAACATGTACGCCGGCACCTGGACCGGTTCCATGTGCCTGACCGAGGCCCATGCCGGCACCGACCTGGGCATGATCCGCACTCGCGCCGAGCCCCAGGCCGATGGCAGCTACAAGGTCAGCGGCAGCAAGATTTTCATCACCGGCGGCGACCACGACCTGACCGAAAACATCATCCACCTGGTACTGGCGCGACTGCCCGATGCCCCGGCAGGCCCAAAAGGCATCTCGCTGTTCCTGGTGCCCAAGGTGCTGGTCAACGCCGACGGATCGCTGGGTGAAAACAATGCGCTGTCCTGCGGCTCCATCGAACACAAGATGGGGATCAAGGCGTCGGCCACCTGCGTGATGAACTTCGACGGCGCCACCGGCTGGATCGTCGATGCGCCGAACAAGGGGCTGGCGGCGATGTTCACCATGATGAACTACGAGCGCCTGGGCGTGGGCATCCAGGGCCTGGCGCAGGGCGAGCGTTCCTATCAGAACGCCGTCGCCTATGCTCGTGATCGCTTGCAGAGCCGTGCACCTACCGGCGCGCAGAACAAAGACAAGGCCGCCGATCCGATCATCGTCCACCCTGACGTACGGCGCATGCTGTTGACTATGAAGGCCCTGAACGAAGGTGGCCGTGCGTTCTCCAGCTACGTGGCCCTGCAACTGGACATCGCCAAATACAGCGAAGACCCGACAACCCGCACGCGTGCCCAGGAACTGGTGTCGTTGCTGACCCCGGTGGCGAAGGCATTTCTCACCGACATGGGCCTGGAAACGACCCTGCACGGGCAGATGATTTTCGGCGGCCATGGCTACATTCGCGAGTGGGGCCAGGAGCAACTGGTGCGCGACGTGCGCATCACGCAAATCTACGAAGGCACCAACGGCATCCAGTCCCTGGACCTGGCCGGGCGCAAGATTGTCGGCAGCGGCGGGGCGCTCTACCGCCTGTTTGCTTCGGAAATCCGCAACTTCACCGCCAACGCCAGCGCCGAACTTGATGAGTTCACCCAGCCGTTGAACGCCGCCGTGGACACCCTCGATGAACTGACCGCGTGGCTGCTGGATCGGGCACAGGGCAACCCAAATGAAATCGGCGCGGCCTCGGTCGAGTACCTGCACGTGTTTGGCTACACCGCGTACGCCTACATGTGGGCGCGCATGGCCAAGGCCGTCGTCAGCGGCGATGCCGAGGACGATTTCTACACCAGCAAGCTGGCCACCGCGCGTTTCTACTTCGCCCGGTTGCTGCCACGTATCCACTCGTTGAGCGCATCGGCCAAAGCCGGAAGCGACTGCCTCTACGAGCTGCAAGCCGACCAGTTCTAAAGGACAAGGAACCTTAATCATGATGGCGACAAAAATAATTCCACCCGCCGAAGGCGCCTATGCCTATCCCTTGCTGATCAAGCAATTGCTGCTGTCCGGGGTGCGCTACGAACCGGGTCGGGAAATCGTCTACGCCGACAAGCTGCGCTACAGCTACCAGACCCTCAACCAGCGCATCCGCCGCCTGGCTAATGCGTTGACTGCGGCCGGGGTCAAGGCCGGGGACACCGTGGCCCTGCTTGACTGGGACAGCCACCGCTACCTGGAATGCTTCTTCGCCGTGCCGATGATCGGCGCGGTGCTGCACACGGTGAACATTCGCCTGTCGCCGGAGCAGGTGCTGTTCACCATGAACCACGCCGAGGATGACCTGGTGCTGGTGCATGACGATTTCCTGCCGCTGGTCGAGCAGATCCAGGGGCGGCTGACCACGGTCAAAGGCTTTGTGCAGCTCACCGATGACCAGGCATCCGATACTTCATTACCCGTGCAGGGCGAGTACGAGCAGTTGCTGTCGCAGTGTTCGGACCAGTATGACTTTCCCGATTTCGACGAGAATTCGGTAGCGACGCTGTTCTACACCACCGGCACCACCGGCGACCCCAAGGGCGTGTATTTCACCCATCGCCAGTTGGTCCTGCACACCTTGAATGCCGTGGGGACATTGGGCGTCTACCAGGGGACGCCGCTGCTGCGTTCCGATGACGTGTACATGCCGATCACGCCGATGTTCCATGTGCATGCCTGGGGCGTGCCTTACGTCGCTACCCTGATGGGCATCAAGCAGGTGTACCCCGGCCGCTACGAACCCAATAGCCTGGTCCGGCTTTATCAGGAGGAGAAGGTGACGTTTTCCCACTGTGTGCCGACCATCCTGCAAATGCTCCTCACCTGTGAGCAAGGCAAGTCCGCCGATTTCAACGGCTGGAAAATGCTCCTGGGTGGCAGTGCGCTGCCCTTGGGTCTTGCCAGCGAAGCCAGTGCAAAAGGCATGGTGGTGCACGCTGGCTACGGCATGTCGGAAACCTGCCCGCTGCTGTGCCTGACTTACCTGCGCGATGAAGACCGCAAGCTATCGGCCCAGGCGCAACTGCCGACACGCATCAAGACCGGTACCCCGGTGCCGATGGTCGACCTGAAAATCATCGATGCCAGTGGCAATGACGTGGTCCATGACGGCGAGTCCCTGGGCGAGATCGTGGTGCGCGCGCCCTGGCTGACACAAGGCTACTTGAAGGAGCCGCAAAAAGGCGCCGAGCTGTGGCAGGACGGCTGGTTGCACACTGGCGACATGGCTTCCATCGACCCGTTGGGCGGTGTGGAAATCAAGGATCGCATCAAGGACGTGATCAAGACCGGCGGGGAGTGGATCAGCTCCCTGGAGCTGGAAAGCCTGATCAGCGAACACCAGGCGGTGCTGTCGGTCGCGGTGGTGGGCATTGCCGATGAGCAATGGGGAGAACGGCCCATGGCCCTGGTGGTGTGCGAGCCGGGACAGTACCTGGACCGCAAGATCCTCGAGGCGCACCTGCAAGGGTTCGTCGAGCTCGGCCGGATCAATAAATGGGCGATTCCCAAGCAGTTCAAGTTCGTGGCTGAGATTCCCAAGACCAGCGTTGGCAAGATCAACAAGAAGCTGATCCGGGAACAGGCGCTGGTCTGAGCAACCGTGACGCATAACCCACTGTAGGAGCGAGCATGCTCGCGAGAAACCCGAGAGCACCGCGGGGTGTCAGGTAGCCAGCGTCATCGTTGACGACCATCGCGAGCATGCTCGCTCCTACAGGGGGCCTTCGGCACGTCCGATTTCGATGAAAATCCCCCTGGTCGTTTTTCAAAAACCATGAGGTTGCGTACCTCATTGCGACAACTCTTATCCCTCTACGGAAATTACTTTCATCTCGTTTGAAGTTCGTGCCTCGAAATGTTCTAAGAGTTTCACAAATATTTCGACGTGACCCTCTTGAGGAGTACCGCATGTTCAAACGAGCAATTCCCGCCGCCATCCTGTTGTTCGGCGGTTCGATCGGCGCACAGGCAGCAGAGCCTGGCGCACGCGGCTTTCTGGAAGACAGCAAGGCCAGCCTTTCCATGCGTACCCTGTACTTTAACAGCGATAACCGCGACGGCAGCGCAGACCCTTCCAAGACCGAAGAGGCGGCCCAGGGTTTTGTGCTGCGTTATGAGTCGGGATTCACCCAAGGCACCCTGGGGTTCGGGCTTGATGCCCAGGCGTTGCAAGGGATTACCGCTGGACAGCGGCGCCGGTCGCCACGTCGGCAGCGGCATGATTCCCTCGAAGGGCGACGGTGCGGCCGATGCCTGGAGCAGCTTCGGTCCCACGGCGAAGATGCGCATCGCCAAGACCGAACTGCGTTACGGCACGTTGTTGCCGAAGCTGCCGATACTGCTGTCCAACGATGCCCGCGTGCTGCCGCAATCGTTCACCGGCGGCCAGGTCACGTCAAAAGACATCGATGGCCTGACCCTGACCGGCGGGTTGCTGGAGCACGCAGTCGGTCGTGCCTCGACCGATCGAACCGGCCTGTCGGTTGCCGGTGGTACCCGGGACAGCAACAAGTTCTATTTCGCCGGGGGCGACTACGAGGTGACCAAGGCGCTGAAGGCACAGTACTACTTCGCGCAGTTGGAAGACTTCTACAACCAGAACTTCCTCGGCCTGACACACAGCCTGGCCATCGACAGTGCAAGCGCCATCACCACGGACCTGCGCTATTTCCGCACCACCTCCAGCGGTGCCAACAGCTCCGCCGCAGGTAGAGCGCAAGGCTATCGCGTCTCGGGTTACACCGATGACAACAACGGTGAAATCGATAACGACACCTGGGCTGCCATGGTTACCTATACCAACGGCGGCCATGCCGTGGCGCTCGGTTACCAGCAAGTGGGCGATGGCAGCAACTTCGTCCAGCCCAACCAGGGCAGCCTGGTGGATAAAGGCGCGGGTGGTGGCAGCGTCTACCTGCCCACCGATCGCATGATCCAGAGCTTTGCCCGCGCCGGGGAGCGAACCCGTTTCGGTCAATACACCTATGACTTCGCGCCCCTTGGAATCCCTGGCCTGAAGGCGTCAGTGGCGTATCTCAAGGGCACGGACATCAAGGCGCAAAACGCTGCAGACCAGTCTGAGTGGGAGCGTGATATGACGCTGGACTATGTGATTCAGTCGGGTTCGCTCAGGGGGCTTGCCTTCAGCGTGCGCAATGGCAAGTCGAACACCGATGCCGGGCGCAATGTTGAGCAGAATCGCTTCATCATCAACTACACCCTGTCGCTGCTGTAACGCCCGTTAAGCACTCACGGCGGAATGAAACCCTTGTAGGAGCCAGGCTTGCCGGCGATGGCGGCCTGATAGCCGACCTATTATTTGTTGTCGGAGTACATATCCATACCTGCGGTAATGGCCACCTACGGTTTCGCTCTTACAGCGAGTCACTTGGAAAAGCCCCAAGTAACCAAGGGCTCTTGCCCCTGGCGTTCGGTGCCTCG
>NZ_JBYTEO010000100.1:0-16438 GCF_058791355.1 Pseudomonas sp. EB271-G4-1 | reverse complement strand
GCCGCAGGCTGCGATCTTTTGATCTTCAAGGCAAGGTCAAAAGATCGCAGCCTGCGGCAGCTCCTACAAGGGCTGGATCAAGATCGAGGCGCGTACGCAAACACATCGGCGCGCATCTGGTGGGCGTCCATCCCCGCCTCGACCAGCGCATCCAACGTGCCGTAGACCATGGCCGGCGAACCACTGGCGTACACGTGCAGGGCTTTGAGATCAGGAAAGTCTTCGCATACCGCCTCATGCAACATGCCGCAGCGTCCCTGCCAACCGCATTGATCGCTGACGACTTTATGCAGGAACAGGTTGGGCAGCTTCAGCCATTCATCCCAATGTTCGACTTCATAAAAGTCTTCAGGACGACGCACACCCCAATACAGGTGCACCGGATGCTTGAAGCCCTCGGCGCGGCAATGCTCGATCAGGCCATGGACCTGGCCCATGCCGGTGCCCGCGGCGATCAACACCAACGGACCGTCCGGCAACTCGGCCAGGTGGGCATCACCGAACGGCATGTCGACACGCACCATGCTGTTGCGCTGAAGTTGCTCGATCAGGTTGAGCGCGCTGGCTTCGCGCGCCAGCACGTGGATTTCCAGGTCACGGCCACCGGAGGGTGCCGAGGCCAGGGAGAAGGACGACTTCTCGCCGTTGTCGCGATGGATCATCAGATACTGGCCTGCGTGATATCGCGGCGGCTTGCCGGCGGGGGCCCGCAGCCGCACCCGCCAGGTATCACCACCGACCTCGGTGCAACTGGTGACCTGACACGACAGACTGCGCACCGGCAATTCTCCCAGCGCGAGCACGCCATCCCACAGCACGATGCAGTCTTCCAGCGGCTCTGCTATGCAAGTGTAGAACTCGCCATGGTCACGCACATCGCCCGCCTGCTCCACGCGCCCTTCCACCAGCAGTGCCGCGCACACATGGCAGTTACCGTTGCGACAGCTTTGCGGGCATTCATAGCCCAGGCGACGTGCGCCATCGAGAATCCGCTCGCCGGGCAAGATATCCAGTACTGCTCCGGAGGGCTGCAAGGTTACACGCATCAATCTATTCCTAACTGATTCCAGATGGCATCGATCCGCTGGGTCACGGCGTCGTCCTTGACGATTACACGGCCCCACTCGCGCGTGGTTTCACCCGGCCATTTATGCGTGGCATCGAGCCCCATCTTCGAGCCCAGGCCGGACACCGGCGAGGCAAAGTCCAGGTAGTCGATGGGCGTGTTCTCGATCATCACCGTGTCGCGCTTGGGGTCCATGCGCGTAGTAATGGCCCAGATCACGTCATTCCAGTCGCGGGCGTTGATATCGTCGTCAGTGACGATAACGAACTTGGTGTACATGAACTGTCGCAAAAACGACCAGACACCGAGCATTACCCGCTTGGCATGCCCCGGGTACGACTTCTTCATGGTCACGACGGCCATGCGGTATGAACAGCCTTCGGGCGGCAGGTAGAAGTCGGTGATCTCCGGGAACTGCTTCTGCAGGATCGGCACGAACACTTCGTTCAGCGCCACACCCAGGATCGCCGGCTCATCCGGTGGACGCCCGGTGTAGGTACTGTGGTAGATCGGCTTGATCCGGTGGGTGATGCGCTCGACCGTGAACACAGGGAAGCTGTCGACTTCATTGTAGTAACCGGTGTGGTCGCCGTACGGCCCCTCATCGGCCATCTCGCCTGGATGGATCACGCCTTCAAGGATGATCTCGGCGGTAGCCGGCACTTGCAGGTCGTTGCCACGGCATTTCACCAGCTCGGTACGGTTACCGCGCAACAGGCCGGCGAAGGCGTACTCGGAAAGGCTGTCCGGCACCGGGGTCACGGCGCCAAGAATGGTCGCCGGGTCAGCACCCAGCGCCACGGCGACCGGGAACGGCTGGCCGGGATGTTTTTCGCACCATTCACGGTAATCCAGCGCGCCGCCACGGTGACTCAGCCAGCGCATGATGACCTTGTTGCGGCCGATCACTTGCTGACGGTAGATGCCGAGGTTCTGCCGGTCCTTGTTCGGACCTTTGGTGACCGTCAGGCCCCAGGTGATCAGCGGCGCGACGTCGCCTGGCCAGCAGGTCTGCACGGGCAACGTCGACAGGTCGACGTCGTCGCCTTCGATGACCACTTCCTGACAGATCGCATCCTTGACCACCTTGGGTGCCATCGAGATGATCTTGCGGAAGATCGGCAGCTTGGACCAGGCGTCTTTCAACCCCTTGGGCGGCTCGGGCTCCTTGAGGAACGCCAGCAACTTGCCGATTTCGCGAAGCTCGCTGACCGCTTCGGCGCCCATGCCCAACGCCACGCGCTCGGGGGTACCGAACAGGTTGCCGAGCACGGGAATGTCAAAACCGGTGGGTTTTTCGAAAAGCAGGGCCGGGCCCTTGGCGCGCAAGGTGCGGTCGCAGACCTCGGTCATTTCGAGCACTGGGGACACCGGAACCTGGATGCGCTTGAGTTCGCCGCGCTGTTCCAGGCCGCTGATAAAGTCGCGCAAGTCGCGATACTGCATGCGTGAGCCTCGTGTTGGCCGTGGCGTTCGGGGGCAGGCAGTTTAGCGCCGAACCTCATGCTTCAGAACCACGAACTACGGGTTGATCAAAAATCAGATAGCAAAAAGCCGGGTTTCCCCGGCTTTTGCTGGTCTATCGACTTACTTGCGCTTCATCGACAGGAAGAACTCATCGTTGGTCTTGGTCGTTTTCAGCTTGTCGACCAGGAACTCGATGGCAGCCACTTCGTCCATCGGGTGCAGCAGCTTGCGCAGAATCCACATGCGCTGCAGCTCGTCGTCGGCAGTCAGCAACTCTTCGCGACGAGTACCGGAACGGTTGATGTTGATGGCCGGGAACACACGCTTTTCAGCGATACGGCGATCCAGAGGCAGTTCCATGTTGCCGGTGCCTTTGAATTCCTCGTAGATCACTTCGTCCATCTTCGAGCCGGTTTCAACCAGCGCGGTGGCGATAATGGTCAGCGAGCCGCCTTCCTCGATGTTCCGTGCAGCGCCGAAGAAACGCTTCGGTTTCTCCAGGGCGTGGGCATCGACACCACCGGTCAATACCTTGCCGGAGCTCGGGATCACGGTGTTGTAGGCACGGGCCAGACGGGTGATGGAGTCGAGCAGGATCACCACGTCCTTCTTGTGTTCGACCAGGCGCTTGGCCTTCTCGATCACCATTTCGGCAACCTGCACGTGGCGGGTTGGCGGCTCGTCGAACGTCGAGGCAACCACTTCGCCGCGCACGGTACGCTGCATTTCGGTTACTTCTTCCGGACGTTCGTCGATCAGCAAGACGATCAGATGAACTTCAGGATTGTTACGCGCGATGTTCGCCGCGATGTTCTGCAGCATGATCGTCTTACCGGCTTTGGGCGGTGCAACGATCAGACCGCGCTGGCCTTTACCGATCGGGGCGCACAGGTCGATGACTCGACCGGTCAAGTCTTCGGTGGAACCGTTACCGGCTTCCATCTTCATGCGCACGGTCGGGAACAGCGGGGTCAGGTTCTCGAAGAGAATCTTGTTTTTCGCGTTTTCCGGACGGTCGAAGTTGATCGTGTCGACCTTGAGCAGTGCGAAATAACGCTCGCCTTCCTTAGGAGGGCGGATCTTGCCAACGATGGTGTCACCGGTACGCAAGTTGAAGCGACGGATCTGGCTCGGCGAGACGTAGATATCGTCTGGGCCGGCGAGATAGGAGGCGTCAGCAGAGCGAAGGAAGCCGAAGCCGTCCTGGAGAATCTCCAGCACGCCATCACCGGAGATTTCCTCGCCGCTTTTCGCGTGCTTTTTCAGCAGGGAGAAAATCACGTCCTGCTTGCGCGAACGGGCCATATTTTCTATGCCCATCTGTTCGGCCAATTCGAGCAGTTCGGTAATCGGCTTTTGCTTGAGTTCAGTCAGATTCATATAGGAATGACGTAATCATTTATGGAGGGGGGAAATTAAGCTTTTGGCTTAATGAGGCCGCGCCGCGGAGAAGGCGACAGGATCGCGTACTTATTCGAAAAGGAGAGCGTCGGCGACGGCTAGCAGGGGGCACTGGAGAAACCAGCGCGGGGCCGAATGTAACACCTGAATTTCGGAGCGTCTAGCCCTCTACAACGAAAAAAGCCCCGCTATCTGCGGGGCCTTTATCTGACACGCTACTACGACGCTTAGATGTTGGCGTCGAGGAAAGCCGCCAGCTGCGACTTCGACAGTGCGCCAACCTTGGTCGCTTCAACGTTGCCGTTCTTGAACAGCATCAGCGTCGGGATACCGCGCACGCCATGCTTGGCGGGGGTTTCCTGGTTTTCGTCGATGTTCAGCTTGGCAACGGTCAGCTTGCCTTTGTAGGTCTCGGCAATTTCGTCCAGGACAGGAGCGATCATTTTGCAAGGGCCGCACCATTCAGCCCAGTAGTCGACCAGTACAGCGCCTTCAGCCTTGAGTACGTCGGCCTCGAAGCTAGCGTCGCTAACGTGTTTGATAAGATCGCTGCTCATGGAATTCTCCAGGGTTGTAAGCAAAAAAACGTGGCCCATCATAGCCGCCCTTCCCTCGTTCAGGAAGGTGCAGATGATTGAGTCTCGCTATGGTGTTCCATGAGTTTGGGTATAGCCCAGGTCACGCCAATGCGGGAGCGACGAAAGCGATCCCGGTACGCAGCGCCGCATTGCGCACGTGTTCGTGCATGGCCTTTTGCGCGCCCCCCGAGGCCCGGCGCGCCAGCGCGCGAAGGATTTTGCGGTGCTCATGCCAGGTTTCCATGGCCCGCTCGGCCCGGATGAACGGTAGCTTCTGACTCTCCAGGAAAATCTCGGCACTGGCCGTCAGGATGCTCAGCATCGCCTGATTGCCGCTGGCCAGCAAAATGCGCCGATGGAATTCGAAGTCCAGGCGGGCTGCCGCTTCGAAGTCGCCGCACTTGAGGTCGTTGCGCATGGCGGCGACGTTATCTTCCAGCGCATCGAGCTCATCGGTACTCAAGGTCACGGCCGCCAGCCCCGCCGCGAATCCCTCCAGCGCGTAACGCAACTGGAAGATATCCAGGGGCGAAGCCTGCGCCGCGAAGGGCCAACCGGGTGCGGCCTCGCTTCGCTCAAGCTCCACCGGCGACTGCACGAACACGCCTTTGCCCGGCTGGATACTGATGACACCCAGTGCGCTGAGCGATGACAGCGCCTCACGCAACGACGCCCGACTGACCCCCAGTTGCACCGCCAGGTCCCGCTGCGAGGGCAAGGCATCCCCGGGCCCGAAACCCTGTTCGGTGATCAGTTTACGGATGGCTTGCAGCGCCAGTTCAGGTACGGCGCGAGAGATCGAATTCATGGTTTTCCAGTCGAACCAGGCCAATGAGCGCTCAGTTGTAAAGCTATTCGAAGCGCCCGGCAAGTCGTGCCCCATGGGGGTTCGGTGACTTTCGCCGCTGCGCCATCGGGGTGCGAAACGGCACCTGACTGTTCAGACCAGTAAGACCGTGCGACGCCAGCAAATCCGCGGCCTGGCGGCCCACCAACGCCATGTTGGCATGGCCCATGCTCTGTCGATCCGCAGAAATCCCTTCGCAAAGATCCGGAGACTTGCCATGACCCAGCGTTACAGCGCCCTCCTCGCAGCCTTGTTCGCCAGCCTCGTGCTGAGCCAGGCGCCCGCCCACGCCGACGCCCTGGAGGATGTCGTGCAGCGCGGCGTTCTCAAGGTCGCCGTACCGCAGGACTTCCCGCCCTTCGGCTCGGTCGGCCCGGACATGAAACCGCGCGGCCTGGACATCGACACCGCCAAACTGCTGGCCGACCAACTCAAGGTCAAACTCGAACTGACCCCGGTCAACAGCACCAATCGCATTCCGTTCCTGACCACCGGCAAGGTCGACCTGGTGATCTCCAGCCTCGGCAAAAACCCGGAACGCGAAAAAGTCATCGATTTCTCCCGCGCCTATGCGCCCTTCTACCTCGCCGTGTTCGGTCCTCCAGATGCCGACATCAAGAGCCTCGACGACCTCAAGGGCAAAACCGTCAGCGTCACCCGTGGCGCCATCGAAGACATCGAGCTGACCAAGGTCGCCCCCGAAGGCGTGACCATCAAGCGCTTCGAAGACAACAACTCGACCATCGCCGCGTATCTGGCGGGGCAAGTGGACCTGATCGCCAGCGGCAACGTGGTAATGGTCGCCATCAGCGAGAAGAGCCCGAAACGCGTGCCGGCGCTGAAAGTGAAGCTCAAGGACTCGCCCGTCTACGTGGGCGTGAACAAGAACGAGCCGGCGCTGCTGGACAAGGTCAACCAGATTCTTGTGACCGCCAAGAGCGACGGCGCGCTGGAGAAAAATGCCCTGGCCTGGTTGAAAGAACCGCTGCCGGCCGATCTCTGATCCGGCGCGCAGGAGACACGCGATGGCTTATCAGTTCGATTTCTTGCCGGTGGTGCACAACACCGACCTGTTGCTGCGCGGTGCGCTGTTCACTCTTGAGCTGACGGCCATCGGCGCGGTGCTGGGGGTGGGGCTGGGCATCGTCGGGGCGCTGGTGCGGGCGTGGAACATCCGCCCCTTCTCCGGGATTTTTGCGGTCTACGTCGAGTTGATCCGCAATACGCCGTTTCTGGTGCAGTTGTTTTTCATCTTCTTCGGCCTGCCGTCATTGGGCGTGCAGATTTCCGAGTGGCAGGCCGCCGTGCTGGCGATGGTGATCAATCTGGGCGCCTATTCCACCGAGATCATCCGTGCCGGCGTCCAGGCGATCCCGCGAGGTCAGCTGGAGGCCGCGGCGGCCCTGGCGATGACGCGCTTCGAAGCCTTCCGCCATGTGGTGCTGTTGCCGGCGCTGGGCAAGGTCTGGCCGGCCCTGAGCAGCCAGATCATCATCGTCATGCTCGGTTCGGCGGTCTGTTCGCAGATCGCCACTGAAGAGCTGAGCTTCGCTGCCAACTTCATCCAGTCACGCAACTTCCGCGCCTTTGAAACCTATGCACTGACCACGCTGCTCTATCTGTGCATGGCCTTGCTGATCCGCCAGTTGCTGAACTGGATCGGACACCGATTCATTGCCAGGAGCACTCGATGAGCGATTTCACCTTCTGGGACATCGTGCGCAACCTGCTCACCGGCCTGCAATGGACACTGGCACTGTCGCTGGTGGCGTTCGTTGGCGGCGGGCTGATCGGCTTGTTGATCATGGTCATGCGCCTCTCGAACAAAGCCTTGCCGCGCAGCGTTGCCCGTACCTACATCGAATTGTTCCAGGGCACGCCGCTGTTGATGCAGCTGTTCCTGGTGTTCTTCGGTGTAGCGCTGGCCGGGGTGGAGATTTCGCCGTGGGCCGCGGCGGCAATCGCCTTGACGTTGTTCACCAGCGCCTACCTGGCGGAAATCTGGCGGGGTTGCGTCGAGTCGATCCCCAACGGCCAGTGGGAAGCCTCGTCGAGCCTGGCGCTCAATCCCCTGGAGCAATTGCGCTACGTGATCCTGCCACAAGCGTTGCGCATCGCCGTGGCGCCGACCGTGGGCTTCTCGGTGCAAGTGGTCAAGGGTACGGCCGTGACCTCGATCATCGGTTTCACCGAACTGACCAAGACCGGCGGCATGTTGGCCAACGCCACCTTCGAGCCCTTCATGGTCTACGGCCTGGTTGCCCTCGGCTACTTCCTGCTCTGCTACCCCTTGTCCCTCAGTGCGCGCTACCTGGAAAGGAGACTGCATGCCTCTGCTTAGAATTTCCGCCCTGCATAAATACTATGGCGACCACCATGTGCTCAAAGGCATCGACCTGAGTGTCGAGCAAGGCCAGGTGGTGGCGATCATCGGCCGCAGCGGCTCGGGCAAGTCGACCTTGCTGCGCACCCTAAACGGCCTGGAATCGATCAACGATGGCGTCATCGAAGTCGACGGCGAATACCTCGACGCCGCCCGCGCCGACCTGCGCAGCCTGAGGCAGAAAGTCGGGATGGTGTTCCAGCAGTTCAACCTGTTCCCGCACCTGACGGTGGGCGAGAACGTGATGCTCGCGCCGCAGGTGGTGCAGAAAGTACCGAAGACCCAGGCTGCCGAACTGGCGCGACAGATGCTGGAACGGGTCGGACTTGGAGAGAAGTTCGATGCCTTCCCCGATCGCCTGTCCGGCGGGCAGCAACAGCGGGTGGCGATTGCCCGTGCGCTGGCGATGTCGCCCAAGGTGCTGCTGTGCGACGAAATCACCTCGGCGCTCGACCCGGAGTTGGTCAACGAAGTGCTGAGCGTGGTTCGGCAACTGGCCAAGGAAGGCATGACGCTGATCATGGTCACCCATGAAATGCGCTTTGCCCGGGAGGTTGGGGATAAGTTGGTGTTCATGCATCAAGGTTTGGTGCATGAGGTGGGCGATCCAAAGGAGTTGTTTGCCAATCCGCGGACGGTGGAGTTGGCGAATTTCATTGGGACGGTTGAGGCGACCACCTGATCATTCCCACGCTCCGCGTGGGAATGCCTCAACGGACGCTCCGCGTCCGCTTTGGGACGCAGAGCGTCCCGGGCTGCATTCCCACGCAGAGCGTGGGAACGATCGGCTTTGAACACAACGCGTTGGCGGCAGCCTTTGATCGTGGCAGGATGTCGAGGTTATCGACCGAGACCCCTGACCATGCCGCAATCCCAAGCCAAGAATCTGTCCTTGATCGCCGCAATCGACCTGGGCTCCAACAGCTTTCACATGGTCGTGGCCAAGGCCCAGAACGGCGAAATCCGCATTCTCGAACGTCTCGGGGAGAAGGTTCAGTTGGCCGCCGGTATCGACGACGAACGCCACCTCAGCGAAGAATCCATGCAACGCGGGCTCGATTGCCTCAAGCGTTTCGCCCAACTGATCAACGGTATGCCCCCAGGCGCCGTGCGGATCGTCGGCACCAACGCCCTGCGTGAAGCCCGTAACCGCAACGAATTCATCCACCGCGCCGAAGAAATCCTCGGCCACCCGGTGGAAGTCATCTCCGGCCGTGAAGAAGCACGCCTGATCTATCTGGGCGTGTCCCACACCCTCGCCGATACCCCGGGCAAACGCCTGGTGGCCGACATCGGCGGCGGCAGCACCGAGTTCATCATCGGGCAGAGATTCGAGCCCTTGTTGCGCGAAAGCCTGCAGATGGGTTGCGTCAGCTACACCCAGCGCTATTTCAAGGACGGCAAGATCACCCCGGCCCGCTACGCCCAGGCGTATACCGCGGCGCGGCTGGAGATCATGAGCATCGAACACGCCCTGCATCGCCTGACCTGGGATGAAGCCATCGGCTCCTCGGGCACCATCCGCGCCATCGGCCTGGCGCTGAAGGCCGGCGGTCATGGCAGCGGTGAAGTGAATGCCGAAGGGTTGGCCTGGCTCAAGCGCAAGCTGATCAAGCTTGGCGATGTCGAGAAAATCGACTTCGAAGGCATCAAGCCGGACCGTCGGGCGATTTTCCCGGCCGGCCTGGCCATCCTCGAAGCCATCTTCGATTCACTTGAACTGCAACGCATGGACCACTGTGAAGGCGCGTTGCGCGAAGGCGTTCTCTATGACCTGCTGGGTCGTCATCATCACGAAGACGTGCGTGAACGCACCCTGACGTCGCTGATGGAGCGTTATCACGTCGACCTGGAACAAGCGGTGCGAGTCGAACGCAAGGCCCTGCATGCCTTCGATCAGGTGGCCAAGGACTGGGACCTGGAAGACGGCGTCTGGCGCGAACTGCTCGGCTGGGCGGCCAAGGTGCATGAGGTGGGCCTGGACATTGCCCACTACCAGTACCACAAGCATGGCGCCTACCTGATCGAGCACTCGGACCTGGCCGGTTTCTCCCGCGAAGACCAACTGATGCTTGCACTCCTGGTGCGCGGCCACCGCCGCAACATTCCCAAGGACAAGTTCGCCGAATTCGGCGATGACGGCATCAAGCTGATTCGTCTTTGCGTGTTGCTACGCTTCGCGATCCTGTTCCATCACATCCGCGGCACCCAGCAAATGCCTCAGGTGGAACTGAACGCCAATGGCAACCACCTGGAAGTTGTTTTCCCGGAAAACTGGTTGGAGGACAACCAACTGACCCAGGCCGACTTCGAGATCGAAGCGCAGTGGCTTACCCGCGTAGACACCGTCCTGACCGTGCGCTGAACCTGTAGGAGCTGCCGCAGGCTGCGATCTTTTGATTTTGCCCTTCAAAACAAGATCAAAAGATCGCAGCCTGCGGCAGCTCCTACAGGGTGGAAACAAAAATGGCGATCCAAAGGGATCGCCATTTTTTTACCTCGTGCCGGTGTTACCGAACCGCCAGGATCGGGCTACCCAACCGCTCCAGCAAGGTAGCCTGGGCACTGCGCGGGTTCTGGTTGCCGGTCGGTGTATTGCGGATGTAACGGCCGTCCGACTGCAGGCTCCAGCTGTGGGTGTTGTCGGTGAGGTACAGCTCGAGCTCTTTCTTGACCCGCATGATCAGCTTCTTGCCCTCTACCGGGAAGCAAGTCTCGACGCGCTTGTCGAGGTTGCGCTCCATCCAGTCAGCGCTGGAGAGGAACATCTGCTCTTCGCCGCCATTAAGGAAATAGAAGACCCGGGTGTGCTCCAGGAAGCGACCGATGATCGAGCGCACATGGATATTGTGCGACACCCCGGCGATGCCCGGCCGCAGGCAGCACATGCCACGCACCACCAGGTCGATGCGCACGCCCGACTGGCTGGCCTTGTACAACGCGCGGATGATCTTCGGATCGGTCAGCGAGTTGAACTTGGCGATGATGTGCGCCGGCTTGCCCTCGAGGGCGAACTGGGTTTCGCGGGCAATCATGTCGAGCATGCCCTTTTTCAGGGTAAACGGCGCATGCAGCAGCTTTTTCATGCGCAGCGTCTTGCCCATGCCGATCAACTGGCTGAACAGTTTTCCGACGTCTTCGCACAGGGCGTCGTCGGAGGTCAGCAGGCTGTAGTCGGTATACAGGCGAGCGTTGCCGGCGTGATAGTTACCCGTACCGAGGTGGGCGTAACGCACGATCTCACCCGCTTCGCGGCGCAGGATCAGCATCATCTTGGCGTGGGTCTTGAAGCCGACCACACCGTAGATCACCACCGCACCGGCCGCTTGCAGACGGCTGGCCAACTGCAGGTTGGACTCTTCGTCGAACCGCGCGCGCAATTCGATCACCGCGGTGACCTCCTTGCCGTTACGCGCTGCATCCACCAACGCATCGACGATTTCCGAGTTGGCGCCGGAGCGATACAGGGTCTGACGCACCGCCAACACGTGCGGGTCCTTGGCGGCCTGGCGCAGCAGGTCGACCACTGGAGTGAACGACTCGAACGGGTGCAGTAACAGGATGTCCTGCTTGCTGATCACGCTGAAAATGTTTTCGCTGTTCTGCAGCAGTTTCGGAATCTGCGGGGTGAACGGCGTGTATTGCAGCTCGCGCTGGCTGTCCAGGCCGGTAATGCTGAACAGACGCGTCAGGTTCACCGGGCCGTTGACCTGATACAGCTCGCTCTCGCTGAGGTTGAATTGCTTGAGCAGGTAGTCGGACAGGTGTTTCGGGCAGGTATCGGCAACTTCCAATCGCACCGCGTCGCCATAACGACGGGAGAACAGCTCGCCGCGCAGGGCACGCGCCAGGTCTTCGACATCTTCCGAGTCCAGCGCCAGGTCGGCGTTTCGGGTCAGGCGGAACTGATAGCAGCCCTTGACCTTCATGCCCTGGAACAAGTCATCGGCGTGAGCGTGGATCATCGACGACAGGAATACATAGTTGTCGCCAGGGCCGCCGACTTCTTCCGGCACCTTGATCACCCGCGGCAGCAAGCGCGGTGCCGGGATGATCGCCAGGCCGGAGTCGCGACCAAAGGCGTCGATACCCTCGAGCTCGACGATGAAGTTAAGGCTTTTGTTCACCAACAAAGGGAACGGGTGCGTCGGGTCGAGGCCGATCGGGGTGATGATCGGGGCAATCTCGTCACGGAAATAGCGGCGCACCCAGGTCTTTAGCTTGGTCGTCCAGTGACGGCGACGAATGAAGCGGACCTGATGTTTTTCCAGCTCCGGCAGCAGGATGTCGTTCAGGATCGCGTACTGACGATCGACGTGACCGTGTACCAGTTCACTGATGCGGGCCAGGGCCTGGTGCGGTTGCAAGCCGTCGGCACCCGCTTGCTCCCGGGCGAAGGTGATCTGCTTCTTGAGGCCGGCGACACGAATCTCGAAGAACTCGTCCAGGTTGCTGGAGAAGATCAGCAGAAATTTCAGGCGCTCCAGCAACGGGTATGACTCGTCCAGTGCCTGTTCCAACACGCGGATGTTGAACTGCAGTTGCGACAGCTCGCGGTGGATGTACAGGCTGCTGTCATCCAGGCCGGGAATGGCAATCGCTGGCGCTGCCACAGCGGTCTCGACGACCGCCGCGGGCGGAGCTGGCTCCAGCTCCGGCGGGGTCTCGTCGACTTGCTCCACCACAGGCTGGGCGTCTTTTACGGCAACTTCAGTGAGTACTTCGGTATTCATCGAATGTTCCTGGGAGGGCTATTGTTGCTCTCGTAACAGTTGAGCAGCACGAACGGCAAAATATGTCAGGATGCCATCAGCACCTGCGCGTTTAAAAGCGGTCAGGGATTCGAGGATAACCCCTTCGCTCAACCAGCCATTCTGGATCGCCGCCATGTGCATGGCGTATTCGCCACTGACTTGATAAACAAAAGTCGGCACTTTGAATTCTTCTTTGACCCGGCAGAGGATGTCCAGATAGGGCATGCCTGGCTTGACCATGACCATGTCTGCGCCTTCTGACAAGTCAGCCGCCACTTCGTGCAGGGCTTCGTTGCTGTTGGCCGGGTCCATCTGATAGGAGGCCTTGTTGGCCTTGCCCAGGTTCAGTGCCGAACCGACCGCATCGCGAAACGGGCCGTAATAGGCGCTGGCGTACTTCGCCGAATAGGCCATGATCCGTACGTTGACGTGACCGGCCACTTCGAGGGCCTCGCGGATAGCCTGGATGCGACCGTCCATCATGTCCGAAGGCGCAACCACCTGGGCGCCAGCTTCGGCATGGGACAGGGCTTGCCTGACCAGTGCGTCGACGGTGATGTCGTTCTGCACATAGCCTTCTTCGTCGAGAATGCCGTCCTGGCCGTGGGTGGTGAACGGGTCCAGCGCGACGTCGGTAATCACGCCCAGCTCAGGAAACTGTGCACGCAGGGCGCGGGTGGCGCGCTGGGCAATGCCTTCGGGGTTCCAGGCTTCGGCGCCATCCAGCGATTTGAGCTCTGGAGGTGTCACCGGGAACAGCGCCAGCGCCGGAATGCCCAGCTCGACCCACTTGGCTGCCTCTTCCAGCAACAGATCGATGGTCAGGCGTTCGACGCCCGGCATCGAGGCCACCGCTTCGCGACGGTTTTCACCGTCCAGTACGAACACCGGCAGGATCAGATCATCGACGGTCAACACGTTTTCACGGACCAGTCGACGCGAAAAATCATCGCGACGGTTGCGGCGCAGGCGGGTTGCGGGGAACAAGCGGTTGGCGGGGGTAAAGCTCACGGCAGACTCCTGAGCCCGCGCGGACGGGCGAGCGTGACAGTTATAAGCGGCCATTATGACGATCACATGACAGTTGTGTGCAACCTGTGACAGGTAGCCGCATTCCATTGTCCTTGTAGGAAATGTTCACGTCGAGACACATTTGGACACTTTCCTGAATGTGTACGAAGGGTTAGGCTGCGCGTTCATTTCGCCAGCACCCAGACAATGCTCCAACAATTTCTGCATGACTTCGGCTACTTTGCCCTATTTCTAGGCACATTCTTCGAAGGCGAAACCATCCTGGTGCTCGCGGGCTTCCTCGCGTTCCGTGGATACATGGACATCAACCTGGTGGTGGTCGTGGCGTTCTTCGGCAGTTATGCCGGCGATCAGCTGTGGTACTTCCTGGGACGCAAGCACGGGCGCAAGCTGCTGGCACGCAAGCCGCGCTGGCAGTTAATGGGTGATCGGGCGCTCGAGCACATTCGCAAGCATCCGGATATCTGGGTCCTGAGCTTTCGCTTCGTCTATGGCCTGCGCACCGTGATGCCGGTGGCAATCGGCCTGTCTGGCTATCCGCCGGGCCGTTATCTGCTGCTCAACGGAATTGGCGCTGCGATCTGGGCCACCGCACTGGCGGCGGCGGCCTATCACTTTGGCGCGGTACTGGAAGGGATGCTCGGCAGCATCAAGAAATACGAACTGTGGGTGCTCGGTGCCCTGCTCGTCCTCGGGTTGGGCCTGTGGCTGCGCCGCCGGTTCAAGAATGCTCGCTTGGCCAGGCAGATCTATGCCGACGAGCAAGCCCTGAAAGCCCAACAGCACAATGCCGGCAACCCTAAGACGCCAATCGAGTAAAACGGTTTCTGCAGCAGTAGAGCCCGATACCGCTGATCAGACTGTAACTGAGCAGGCCGACCCAGCCCACCGCGCTGGCCGGCCACAGCCCCACCAGCGGCGCCAGCCATACCAGCGGCACATTCGATGCCAGCCGCAGCAACTCCAGCTTCAGCGCCCACGGGCGATTCTCCAGGGCCACGCCCAGCACGAACAGGCCCAGCGCCACAGCTCCCCAGCCCAACACCAACGCGGCCGTCGACAGATTGGGCGCGAGGTTCATCAAATAGCTGCCAAACGCGATGTAGACGCAGAACTGTAACAGCACGTAGAGCTGCTGACGCCCGTCCAATGGCACCTCGAATTTGCGGAACTGGCTCAGGTCCGGCTTGTTCATCGGGTACTTGGCCGCCACATCCGCCGGCCGCCAGCCGGTGCGCATGAACCAGATCCGCAGCTTGTCCCAGGTGCTTTCGGCACGCCGCGCATCCGCCCACAACTGGGTGTAGAACTGCACGTTGGCCCACACCGGGTTCCAGCTCGACAGCGGTGTTGTTACGCCGAAAATCACCGGCTCGTTGTCGTCTTCTTCCTGGAACGAGCCAAATAGACGGTCCCAAATAATGAACACACCGCCGTAGTTGCGATCCATGTAGAGAGCGTTCTGTGCATGGTGGGCCCGATGATTGGATGGCGTGACGAAAAACCACTCGAACCAGCCGAGCTTGGGAATGTGCCGGGTATGCACCCAGAACTGGTACAGCAGGTTAAGCGCCGCGACGCTGACGAACACCAGCAACGGCACACCGACGACGGCCATGGGGAGGTAGAAGATCCAGCTCAGGAGGAATCCGGTGCTCGTCTGGCGCAAGGCGGTGGAGAGGTTGTAGTCCTCGCTCTGGTGATGCACCGAATGCGCGGCCCAGAGGATGTTGCGCTCGTGGCCCATGCGGTGCAGCCAGTAGTAGCAGAAATCGTAAAAGACGAAGGCAAACACCCAGACCCAGATGCTGTCGGGCGAGAGCTCGAACAGTGCCAGGTGCTTGAGGGCGAACGCATAGGTCACCAGCCCTACGCCTTTTGTCAGCAGGCCGGTGGTGGTCGACAGCACACCGGTGCTGATGCTGTTGATCGCGTCCGCCAGCCGATAGTTGCTGACCCCGCGCCAACGGTCGGCCAGCAGCTCGACAGCGATCAGCACAAAGAAAAACGGCACCGCATACAGAATGAAGTCCATGACGCGCCCTGGTCGGAATCTTGAGGACAGATCCTATGTGTAGCCTCGAATTATCCCTATGGCAACGAGTGACAAATTAGTGGACATTTAACGCCATGAATCTGGAGAAAAGCCCATGAGCAAAAAAGTTGCAGTGATCCTTTCCGGTTGTGGCGTATACGACGGCGCCGAGATTTACGAAAGTGTGGTGACCCTGCTGCGCCTGGACCAGCGTGGCGCGCAGGTGCAGTGTTTTGCCCCGAATATCGCGCAGCTGCACGTGATCAACCACCTGACCGGCGAAGAAATGCCCGAGTCGCGCAATGTGCTGGTGGAGTCTGCCCGTATAGCCCGCGGCGAGATCAAGGATATCCGCGAAGCCGACGCCGAGGAGTTCGATGCACTGATCATTCCCGGCGGCTTCGGCTCGGCCAAGAACCTCTCCAACTTTGCCATCGAAGGTACTGGCTGCACGGTGCAACCGGATGTCCTGGCATTGACCGAAGCCTTTGCCGAGGCCGGCAAACCGGTCGGCCTGATCTGCATCTCACCTGCCCTGGCGGCGAAAATCTATGGTCCCGGCGTGACATGCACCATCGGCAACGACGCAGAAACGGCAGCGGCCCTGAACAAGATGGGCGCCACCCACAAGGAATGTGCCGTGAGCGATATCGTCGAAGACAAGGCGCGCAAACTGGTGACGACACCGGCCTACATGCTGGCGCAATCGATCAGCGAAGCGGCTTCGGGCATCAACAAACTGGTCGACCGGGTGCTCGAGCTGACCCACGAAAACGACGCCTGACATCGATTAAATGTGGGAGCGGGCTTGCTCGCGAAAGCGGTGTGTCATTCAACAATGATGGTGACTGATACACCGCATTCGCGGGCAAGCC
>NZ_JBYTEO010000099.1:0-16746 GCF_058791355.1 Pseudomonas sp. EB271-G4-1 | reverse complement strand
GGCGGCTTGTCTGTCAACATCGATGTTGAGTCGGATGGCCCCTTCGCGAGCAGGCTCGCTCCCACAATGATTGAGCTGTGTCAGAAGCAATTTGCTGATGCACTGTTGATCCGGCAACAGTTTAGGAAGTCATGGTATTAGCGCCGGCCAGTAAATCCACGCGTTAGCCTCCGGCATGGACTGTGCAATCGCTCCTTGCACAAACATCGTTTTTTCTGCCCAGCCAAGGAGCTGTTTCCATGACCGAACACCAGGTAATCAACCCGCTGTCCATCGGCACTGACTACGAAGCGCTGGCCGCCCGGTATCGCCCGATTTTCCAGCGAATCGCCGAAGGTGCCCTCGAACGCGAGCAGTCGCGCACCCTGCCCCATGAGCCGATCCAATGGCTCAAGGACGCTGGCTTTGGCGCAGTGCGGGTGCCCGTTGAATACGGCGGTGGCGGCGCCTCGCTGCCGCAGCTGGTTGAGTTGCTGATCGAACTGGCCGAGGCTGACTCGAACATTCCGCAGGCATTGCGCGGTCACTTCGCCTTTGCCGAAGATCGCCTCAATTCCCCGCCTGGCGCGGCCCGGGACATCTGGTTCAAACGGTTTGTAGACGGTGACGTCGTCGGTTGCGCCTGGACCGAAATCGGCAACGTGGAGATTGGCGACGTCATCACCAAGGTGTCGCTCCATGGCGAGCAATGGCGGCTGAACGGCGAGAAGTTCTACAGCACCGGTAGCCTGTTTTCCGACTGGATCGATGTCTATGCCCAACGTAGCGATACCGGTGGCGACGTGATTGCCGCGGTGCGCACCCGCCAGCCTGGGATCGTGCAAAGCGACGACTGGGACGGGTTCGGCCAGCGCACCACGGGCAGCGGCACGTCGCGCTTTGTCGACGCCGAGGTGGACGCACAAAACATCATCGACTTCGCTACGCGCTTCAAGTACCAGACCGCGTTTTATCAGTTGGTGTTGCTGGCAACCCTGGCCGGGATCGGCCGTGCGGCGTTGCGCGATGTGTCCCGGCAGGTGCGCGAACGCCAACGCATCTACAGCCATGGCAATGCCCAGCGCGTCAGTGAGGATGCGCAGGTCCAGCAAGTGGTCGGCGATATTGCCGCGTGGGTGTATGCCGCCGAGGCCGCCACTTTGCGGGCGGCGCAGCCGGCACAACAGGCTTATCTGGCGCGGTTCGCCGGCGATGAACAATGGGAGCGTTCGGCAAACGTCGCAGCGGAAATCGAATCGGCGAAAGCACAGGTGGTGGTCACGGAGTTGATCCAGCGCGCGTCCACGCAGTTGTTCAATGCGCTGGGGGCTTCGGATATTCGCCAGGGCAAATCGCTGGATCGGCACTGGCGCAATGCGCGTACCGTGTCGTCGCACAATCCGGTGATCTACAAGTCGCGGATTGTCGGGGACTGGGAAATCAACCGGACCGAGCCGCCATTCGTGTGGCAGATCGGCAATGGGCCTGACCGTAAAATCTGAGCCCGATCCCCGTAGGAGCTGCCGCAGGCTGCGATCTTTTGATCTTGCCCCCTCAAAAACAAGATCAAAGATCGCAGCCTGCGGCAGCTCCTACAGGGGGTTGCGTCAGCGCGGTCGCAGCAAGAGTTGGATATGGGTAAGATACCGGCCCTTCCCTGCAGCCCTTCGCTGCCCCCCGCCGATTAAGCCGATTCCATGCCTTTCGAACTCAGCGTTGACCTCACTACCCTGGCCATCCTGGCCATTGTCGCTTTCATTGCCGGTTTCATCGACGCCATCGCTGGAGGCGGCGGCTTGTTGACCACCCCGGCCTTGCTGACCGCTGGCCTGCCACCGCACCTGGTGCTGGGCACCAACAAACTCAGTTCGACCTTTGGCTCGGCCACAGCCAGCTTCACTTTTTACCGCCGCAAGTTGTTCCACCCCAGGCAGTGGACACACGCCATCGTCGGCACCCTGGTCGGAGCACTGACCGGTGCGGTAGTCGCTCATTACCTGCCGGCCGAATGGTTGAACAAGATGCTGCCGGTGATCGTGTTTGCCTGTGGCCTCTATCTTTTGTTCGGTGGCACGCCGAAAGCGCCGCTGGACAGCAACGCCCCGATCAGGAAAAAGTGGCAATCGACCCAAGGCTTCAGCCTCGGTTTCTACGATGGCGTGGCCGGTCCCGGTACTGGCGCGTTCTGGACCGTCAGCAGCCTGCTGATGTACCCGATCGATCTGGTGAAGGCCAGCGGCGTGGCGCGCAGCATGAACTTCGTCAGCAACATTGCGGCCTTGTCGGTGTTCGTGTTTTCCGGGCAGGTGGACTGGATCATCGGCCTGAGCATGGGCCTGTCGGTAATGGTCGGGGCATTCTTCGGCGCCCGCACCGCCATCAGCGGTGGCGCGAAGTTCATTCGTCCGGTTTTCATCACCGTGGTATTGGGCCTGACCGTCCGGCTAGCCTGGCAACACTGGTTCAGCGTGGCCTAAGCGCCGCGCCACGTAGACGTCGATCAGGTAGCGGGCGATCGAACGTGACGCTGGCAACGGCGGTAGATCATGCACATTGAACCACTGGGCGTCTTCGATCTCGTCCTCCTGGCAGACGATCTCGCCACCGGCGTATTCGGCATGGAAGCCAAGCATCATCGAGTGCGGGAACGGCCAGCACTGGCTGCCCAGGTACTGGACGTTCTTCACTTCGATCTGCACTTCTTCACGCACTTCGCGAATCAGGCAATCCTCGGCCGATTCGCCAGGTTCGGCAAACCCTGCCAACGTGCTGTAGACCCCGGCGACGAAGCGCGGCGAGCGTGCCAGCAGCACCTCATCGCCACGCGTCACCAGCACGATCATGCTTGGGGAAATCCGTGGATAGCTGCGTAAATCACACGGCTGGCAATACATCGCCCGCTCACGCGGCACCTGGATCATGGCCTGGCCGCAGTTGCCGCAAAAACGGTGCTCTCGGGCCCAGGTGCCGATCTGCGCCGCGTAACCCAGGACCTTGAACACCGTGTGATCGCCTTCAAGCATGAACGCCCGCAAGCCTTTCCAGTTACAGCCCGGCACCTCGCTGTGGGCGCGCAACTCCAGCAGATAGACAGGTTCGCCATCCAGATGGCCAATGCCGTGCTCGGCGAGTATCGCCAGGTCCTGGCGCTTGAGCCATTCGCGGGGAAACAACGCGCCGTTGTCATCGAACAAAAAGCCTTCGGGGCTGCGCGCTACCGCCCAGCCGCCGGGCTGGTCGGTGTCCAGTACTGCCGTGGTCCAACGTGGAGTCATTTTTCAATCAATCCAGAAATTCGGGTTTCTGTTTGCTCATATGGGCGGCCATGGCCACGCGCAGATCGGTCGATTGCAGCATGGCGGCGTTCCAGGTGGCGACGTATTCCAGGCCGTCGTCGATGCGATGATCGCGCATATAGCCGATCATCTCCTTGGTGCCAGTAACGGCAATCGGCGACTTGCTCGCAATCTCGCGGGCGATGCCCATGACGCCGTCGAGCAGGCTGGCGGTATCGCTGTAGACGCGATTGACCAGGCCCATGCCTCGCGCTTCTTCGGCGCCGAAAATGCGACCAGTGTAAGCCAGTTCACGCAGCATGCCGTCCCCGATGATCCGCGGCAAGCGTTGCAGTGTACCGACGTCAGCGGCCATGCCGATATCGATTTCCTTGATCGAGAATTGCGCGTCTTCGGCGGCGTAGCGCATGTCACAGGCGGCAATAAGGTCGATGGCACCGCCCAGGCAATAACCCTGGATGGCCGCGAGCACCGGTTTGCGGCATTGGTCGACCGCATTGAAGGAAGCCTGCAGATCAAGGATCTTGCGGCGCAGCAAGCGCGCATTGCGTCCGACGTCCTTGCCCAGCTCATTGGCCACGCCAGCCAGCATCATCAGGTCAATGCCTGAGGAAAAATGCTTTCCGGCGCCACTGAGTACGACTACCCGAACTTCGTCGGTGTCGTCGATCCATTGGAAAATCTCGATGATTTCGGTCCAGAAGGCAGCATTCATCGCGTTGATCTTGTCCGGGCGATTGATCTGCACATGAGCGATTTTATCTACCAGTTCGACGCTGAACGCTGTGTACTCAGACATGCTAGTGATCCTTTACCGGGCAAAAAAGAAGCCTGAACTATAACAAGGCAGCAAGGCAGTGGTTCAGCCAAAAGCGGGACTTGCACGCGCACCATAACGGTGCGCGCGTAGCAAGACGTTACGCACATCCATGTGACCACCCAGTGAATTTCCAGGGCAAAAATTCAAAAAAAACTGCATTTCGTCGGTGCTTTCGCACCGGTATCAGGCACGTTCGTACCTAAACAACCGATTGTCGAACAATTTTGCCATCAGCACTTTACCGCTCTAAGTTCTGGCCTAGACTGATTTCCCCAAGGGCGACCGGTCAGTCAAAAAGTGGAAAAAAAGTCGAAACTTTTGCCACACGGGATCGGTCGAGTGAAAAGAAGGTGCGTTGCGACTGGTGCAATCCTTGCAATGGTTAATTCACCCATTTTGCTTCAGCGCATTTGGGGAGCGCTTGCTCGCCGAGGCGTAGCGCTTTGCGCGTGGCCACACCCATTGGCCAGGTAACGATTTGCCAGACCCAAGAACTAGATCAACAACACGGGAGATTCATATGATAAGTGCGGCTTTGGATGTTCAGGGAGAGCTGGCTCATCAACAGATCGGCGAATCGAGCGCCGCGACTGCTCTCAGTGCCCAACCGATCAGCGTTAGCACTACGCGGACGCTGGCGCCGGTGGCCAGTCAGAATCCCAACAAGAAGAAAGTGTTGTTCGTCACCTCCGAAATTGCCGACCTGGTGAAAACCGGCGGCCTGGGAGACGTTTCCGCCGCGCTGCCACGGGCCATGGCGCATCTGCACGATGTACGTGTCCTGATCCCCGGTTATCCGCAGGTGATGCACAGTGAAAATCCGATTCACATTATCGGTGAACTCGGTGGGCACGCGGCGCTCCCGCCGTGCAAGATCGGGCGCATGGACATGCCTGATGGTCTGGTTATCTATGTGTTGATCTGCCCTGAGCTCTACGAGCGCGAAGGTTCGCCCTATGGCGCCAACAACGGCCGCGACTGGCCGGACAACCATATTCGTTTCGCCCGCCTGGGCCTGGCGGCCGCCGATATTGCCGCCAACCTCGCACAGATCCACTGGTGCCCGGACCTGGTGCACGCCCATGACTGGCCCGCCGGCCTGGCCCCTGCCTATATGCACTGGCGTGGGCAGCGCACGCCGACCCTGTTCACCATCCATAACCTGGCGTACCAGGGCGTGACGAGCCTGGGGTCTTGCCCCGAACTGGGCATTCCGCAGCACGCCTTGCAACAGGAAGGCATGGAGTTCTACGGCAAGATGTCGTTCCTCAAGGCTGGCATGGCCTATTCGAGCCACATCACCACAGTCAGCGCGACCTACGCCCAGGAAATCACCACCCCGGACTTCGGCTGCGGTCTCGACGGATTTCTCGCCGCCAAGACCCAGCAAGGCCTGCTCAGCGGCATTCCCAACGGCATCGACGAAAGCTGGGACTCGGCCACCGACCCGCACCTCTTTTGCCCCTTCAAAATCGGTGACTGGGACGGCAAGGCGGTCAACGCCGCCCACGTTCGCCAGTTGTTCGGCCTGCAAGACAGCAAAGGCCCGCTATTTGCCGTGGTCTCGCGCCTGGTTTACCAGAAAGGCCTGGACCTGACCGAAGCGGTCTCCGAATACATCGTCAAATCCGGCGGCCAGATCGCGATCATCGGTCGTGGCGAGCCGGAAGAAGAACAAGCCATGCGCGAACTGGCCCTGCGTTTTCCCGGGCAGATCGGTGTGCGCATCGGCTTCAACGAAACCGATGCCCGACGGATGTTTGCCGGTAGCGATTTCCTCCTGATGCCGTCGCGCTATGAACCTTGTGGCCTCAGCCAGATGTACGCCCAGCGTTTCGGCTCGTTGCCGGTGGCGCGCAATACCGGTGGCCTGGCAGACACCATCGAAGATGGCGTGACCGGCTTCCTGTTCAATGAATCCACGGTGGAAAGTTATCAGCAAGCCTTGAGCCGAGCGTTCAAGGTGTTCGCCTTCCCCGACCTGCTGAATGCCATGCGCTGCCGCGCCATGGCGGCACCGTTCAACTGGTGCAAGGCGGTCGAACCCTATGCCGAACTCTACGAGCAGCTTGTAGCCAAAGCCTTGGGGAAATCGCACAAACAGTAAGAGGCTCACGCAATGCCGTTACGGACCCTTGAGACCTGGCCCCACGGCGCAATCAAACTGGACCCGCAAAACACGCGATTCGCGTTGTGGGCACCCGATGCGTTCTACGTCAGTGTCGAACTGGAAAATGGACAGTCCTTGCCGTTGCTGCCTCAGGCCGACGGTTGGTTCGTGATCAACACCCGCTGCCCGGCGGGTACCCGATACCGCTACAACATCGATGGCGAACTGGAGGTGCCCGACCCGGCCTCCCGCGCCCAGGCCGGGGACATTGACCAGCACAGCGTGGTGGTCGACCCGTTGGCCTACGAGTGGCGGCACAGCACTTGGCTGGGACGTCCGTGGAATGAAGCGGTGATCTACGAGTTGCACGTCGGCGCCCTCGGCGGCTTTCTCGCCGTCGAGGAGCACCTGGCACATCTGGTGGAGCTTGGGGTCACCGCAATCGAGTTGATGCCGATCGCGCAATTTCCCGGCGAGCGCAATTGGGGCTACGACGGGGTGCTGCTCTATGCACCCCAGGCCTCCTATGGTTCTCCCGAACAACTCAAGCACCTGATCGACACCGCCCATGGCCTTGGCCTGGCGGTGATGCTCGATGTGGTCTACAACCACTTCGGGCCGGATGGCAATTACCTGCACCGCTACGCCAAGGGGTTCTTCCGCGAAGACCGGCACACGCCTTGGGGAGCGGCCATCGATTTTCGCCGGCGCGAGGTGCGCGACTTCTTCATCGACAACGCCTTGATGTGGTTGCTGGAGTACCGCTTTGACGGCTTGCGCCTGGACGCGGTGCATGCCATCGAAGACCCGGACTTTCTCCAGGAACTGGCCCAGCGTGTGCGCCAGCAAACCGATCCGTCGCGACATGTGTGGCTGGTGGTGGAAAATGAACATAACCAGGCCAGCCTGCTCGAACAGGGCTTCGACGCACAGTGGAACGATGACGGTCATAACGCCTTGCACGTGCTGCTGACCGGCGAGACCGATGCCTATTACGCCGACTATGCAAAAAATCCCACCGAACAGTTGGCCCGCTGCCTGAGCCAGGGCTTCGTGTTCCAGGGCCACCTCAACCGCCATGGCCAAGCGCGCGGCGAGCCCAGCGGGCATTTGCCACCCAGCGCGTTCGTGCTGTTTCTGCAGAATCACGACCAGATCGGCAACCGCGCCTTTGGCGAGCGTCTGCATCAACTGGCCCACCCCGACGCATTAAAAGCCGCGACGGCGCTGTTGCTGCTATCACCGATGATCCCCCTGATGTTCATGGGCGATGAGTTTGCCGCCGAACAACCGTTCCTGTTTTTCACCAGCCACCACGGCGAACTCGCACGCTTGGTGCGCGAAGGGCGGCGCAACGAATTTGCCGCGTTCAGCGCGTTTGCCGACCCGCATCAACGTGAACGGATTCCCGATCCCAACGCACCACAGACCTTCGAAGCGTCCCGCCCTACCCTCACGGTCAACGGGGCTTCGGCGATGCATGAGTTCTACCGCCAACTGCTGCAGATCCGCCATCGGCACATCGTCCCGCACTTGCCTGGGACCCGGGCGCGCAATGCCCAGGTGCTGGGTTTTGGCGCGGTCAGCGCGTCATGGTGCCTGGGCGATGGCAGTCAATTGCGCATCGACCTCAACCTCAGCGACACGCCGGTCCGCCATATGCCACAGGTGGACGCAAGCTTGCTGTTCGAACACCCGCCCGGGTCTGGCCAACGGCTGGACCAGGGCACCTTGCCCCCGTATTGCGCAATTGTCAGCCTCACGGCCGCGGCCCCTTTGCTACACCTTGATGGAGAGCGCCAATGAGTGATGCGCAACTGGAAATCCTTGCTAGCCGGGCTGGCCTGGCGGTCGACTGGATCGACGCCAACGGTCGTCCGCAAAAAGTCGCGCCTTCGGTTCTGCGCAACGTCCTCACGGGACTCGGCCACCCGGCCGGCAGCGCCCAGGAAATCGACGCCAGCCTGCTCGAACTGCAACAAGTACAACAGACCCGGCACCTGCCGCCTCTGATCACCGCCGATGTCGGCGTGGGACTCAACCTGGCGCACTTTTTTGAGCCGCTGACACCCTGCGAGATCCATCTTGAAGATGGCTCGAAACTCAGTCTCAAGCTGGATGCCGAAGCCGTTCTGCCGGGGCTGATCCCGGTCGGTTACCAACACGTCGAGATCGATGGACAAAGCTTTACCCTGGCCGTGGCTCCCGCCCGTTGCTACAGCGTAGCCGATGCGGTGGACAGCCCGATCCCGCGCGCCTGGGGCCTGAGCGTGCAACTGTATGCATTGCGCCGTGCCGGCGATGGCGGCTTTGGCGACACCCAGGCACTGGAAGACCTGGCCCGGGTGGCGGGCGAACGCGGCGCCGACGCACTGGCGATCAGTCCCTTGCATGCCATGTTTGCCAACGACACCCAGCGCTATAGCCCCTATTCGCCGTCAAGCCGTCTGTTTCTCAATAGCCTGTATTGCGCGCCGGGGGCGATTCTTGGTGAGCGCGCGATGCGCACCGCTATCGATGCCACCGGCCTGGCTGCCGAACTTCTGCGTTTGCAAGAACTGCCATTGATCGATTGGCCGGCCGCTGCCGAAGCCAAGCATCGCCTATTACAGGCGCTGTACGACGGATTCGTGCACGGCGAACATCCACTGCACGCCGACTTCAGCAGCTTTCGCCATGCCGGCGGTGAAGCGCTGGAAAATCATTGCCGCTTCGAGGCCATTCAAGAAACCCGTGCCGCCCGGGGCGAAAGCCTCGACTGGCGTGAGTGGCCGCCGCAGTGGCGCAACCCGCGCAGCGCTGCCCTGGCCGAATTCGCCGAAGAGAACGCTGGCCGCATCGGCTTCTTCGCCTTCTGCCAATGGTTGATCACCCGTTGCCTGGAGCGCGCGCAAGCCGCCGCCCGCAGCAGCGGCATGGGCATTGGCCTGATCGCCGACCTGGCCGTTGGTGCCGATGGCGGTGGCAGCCAGGCCTGGAGCCGCCAGGACGAATTGCTCGCTTCCCTCACCGTTGGCGCGCCACCGGACATTCTCAACCGCACCGGCCAGGGTTGGGGGATCTCCGCTTTCTCACCCGAAGGCCTGGTGCGCAACGGCTTTCGTGCGTTCATTGAAATGCTGCGCGCCAACTTCGCCCACGCCGGTGGCCTGCGGATCGACCATGTCATGGGCTTGCAACGGTTGTGGGTGATCCCCAATGGCGCATCGCCCGCTGATGGGGCTTACCTGTATTACCCGTTTGACGACTTGTTGCGCCTGCTGACCCTCGAGTCCCATCGCCACCAGGCCATCGTCCTCGGTGAAGACCTGGGCACGGTGCCGGACGGTCTGCGGGAAAAACTCAGCGCCCGTTCGATCCTCGGTATGCGAGTGTTGCTGTTCGAACAGGACAACACTCACTTCAAACCGATCCTCGACTGGCCGGACAACGCCCTCGCCACCACCAGTACCCACGACCTGCCCACCCTCAATGGCTGGTGGCATGGCCGCGATATCGACTGGAACGCCCGCCTCGGCCTGATCGATGCCAGTTCTGAAATCGAGTGGCGCCAGCATCGCGAGCGCGAACGCGAAGGCCTGCGCCGGACCTTGAGCCAAGACCCGCAGAACTTTCGCGAAGAGTCCCACGAAACCGATCAGGTCCTCGATGCCAGTGTGCGTTTCCTCGGCCACACCCGCGCGCCGTTGGTACTGCTGCCTCTGGAGGATGCACTGGGCATCGAACAGCAGGCCAACCTGCCCGGCACCATCGATACCCACCCCAACTGGTCCCGCCGTTTACCCGTCACCAGCGAAGCCTTGCTCGATGGCCCGGACGCCGCCAGACGCCTGGAACTGCTCGCCTGCGCGCGACTTCAGGCGGCCGAGCGTGACCAATGAACCCGGTCGCTATCGCGCCGCTACGGGCCACCCTGCGGCTGCAATTTCACAAAGGCTTTACTCTCGATGATGCCGTGCCGCTGGTGCCCTATTTCGCCCGCCTGGGCATCAGCCATGTCTACGCGTCGCCGCTGCTGAGCGCCCGCGCGGGCTCCATGCACGGCTACGACGTGGTGGACCCGACCACGGTCAACCCGGAACTGGGCGGTGAATCTGCGCTACGCCGCTTGGTCGCCGCGCTGCGTGAACAGGGCATGGGGTTGATCCTCGACATCGTCTCCAACCACATGGCAGTCGGCGGTAACGACAATCCCTGGTGGCTGGACTTGCTGGAGTGGGGACGCCTGAGCCCGTACGGCGAGTTCTTCGATATCCAGTGGCACTCGCCCGATCCCTTGATGGAGGGCCAGTTGCTGTTGCCGTTCCTGGGCAGCGACTACGGCATCGCCTTGCAGGACGGTACCCTGGCGCTGCGTTTCAATGCGCAGCGCGGCGCGTTTCATGTGGAGCATTACGATCATCACTTTCCGATATGCCCCAGTCATTACGGCGAGCTGCTCAAGACAGATGCCGAGCCACTGAAATTGCTGGCGGACCGGTTCAACACCTTGAGCTATCAGACAGATGCCTACACCCTGGCGATTGCGTTAAAAGAAGCATTGCGCGAACTGGCCAGCGATCCCGCAATACTGCACGCCATCGAACAAAACCTGCAGGCCTACGATTCGCTGACCAGAGAAGGTTTTCAACGCCTGCATGACTTACTGGAGCGCCAGAGTTACCGCCTCGCCAGTTGGCGCACCGCCGCGGACGACATTAACTGGCGGCGGTTTTTCGATGTCAACGAGCTGGGCGGTTTGCGCGTCGAGCGCCCAGCAGTGTTCGAGGCGACCCACGCAAAGATCTTCCAGTTGGTGGAACAAGGACTGGTAGACGGTTTGCGCATCGACCACATCGATGGCCTCGCCGACCCACGGGGTTACTGTCGCAAACTGCGGCGGCGCGTCGACAGCCTGGCAGCGGGTCGGCACCTGCCGATCTATGTGGAAAAGATCCTGGGCGAAGGCGAAACCCTGCACCGCGACTGGTCGGTGGATGGCACCACCGGCTACGAGTTCATGAACCAGTTGTCACTGCTGCAACACGATCCCGCCGGTCAACCCATCTTGGGTGAGCTCTGGCACCGCTATAGCGGGCGCCCGGCTGACTTCCGCCAGGAAGCGCAACTGGCGCGCCAGCAGATTCTCAATGGCTCGCTGGCCGGGGATTTCGAAAGTGTCGCCCAGGCGTTGTTGCAAGTGGCCCGGGATGACCTGATGACCCGTGACCTGACGCTGGGGGCGATCCGTCGCGCGCTGCAGGAACTGATCGTGCATTTCTCGGTGTATCGCACCTACATCGGCGCTCTGGGCCGTTCGGCGCAGGACGAAGTGTTTTTCCAGCAAGCCATGGAAGGCGCCCGACAAACCCTTGGCGAAGCCGACTGGCCAGTGCTCGAGTGCCTGGCGGGGTGGCTGGGGGGCGAGAGCTGGCGAAAACGTCCGGCTGGCCGGCTGCGCAAACGGCTCAAGCATGCCTGCGTGCGCTTTCAGCAACTGACTTCACCTGCCGCCGCGAAGGCCGTGGAAGACACCGCGTTCTATCGTTCGGCGGTGTTGCTTTCGCGCAATGACGTCGGCTTCAGCACCGAGCAATTCAGTGCGCCTGTGGCCGATTTCCATGCTGCCTGTGCCCAGCGCCTGGCCGATTTCCCGGACAACCTGCTCGCCACCGCGACCCACGATCACAAGCGTGGCGAGGATACGCGCGCGCGCCTGTCCGTCTTGAGTGAACGCAGTCAATGGTACGTCGAACAGATCGGCCTCTGGCACGCCCTCGCCCGGCCCTTGCGCGACGATGAGCAGATGCCGTCAGCCGGCGATGAATTGATTCTCTATCAGGCACTGCTGGGCAGCTGGCCGCTGGACCTGCGCACCGACGACCCAGCGGCCCTGGAGGACTACGCCCAACGCATCAGCCAATGGCAACGCAAGGCCCTGCGCGAAGCCAAGCTGCAAAGCAGCTGGAGCGCACCCAATGAAGCGTATGAACAAGCCAGCGAAAACTTTACCCGGCGCCTGCTGCTGAGCCCGGAAGGTGATCTATTGCGCACCGCCCTGGGCAAGGCAGCCCGCACGATTGCCCTGCCTGGCGCCCTCAACGGATTGGCGCAAACCTTGCTGCGCATGACGGTACCGGGAGTACCGGACCTGTATCAGGGCAACGACTTCTGGGACTTCACGCTGGTCGATCCGGACAACCGCCGGCCAGTGGATTACGCCAGCCGCCAGCAGGCCTTCCAGCAGCCATTGGATCTGCCTGATCTGTTGGAGCACTGGCACGACGGGCGCATCAAGCAAGCCTTGATTGTGCGGACTTTAACCACCCGGGCCGAGCACGCCGAGCTGTTTCGACGCGGGACTTACCAGCCCCTCGAAGTCATCGGCAACCAGGCCAATCGGGTGCTGGGATTTGTCCGTGAATGGGAGGGGACCCGCGCCATCGTCATCGTGCCGATCCGTTGTTCGGCATTGCTGGAAAACAGTGCCGTGCCTCATGTCGACGCTCCGCAGTGGGGCGATACCCGGATCAGCTTGCCGTTCACAATCGCCGACGAAAATCTGAAGGGACTTTTTTCAAGCGTCGCAGTCACAAAACACAGGGAGCTGATGATCAGCGCCGCGCTGGGGGATTTCCCGGTCAATCTCTTTATCCAGGCTACAAACATTTGAGTTCAGTTCAGGAGCAATGCGATGAGTACCGACGATAAACGCATCCGCGAGTTTGCCTATCAGATCTGGGAATCCGAAGGCAAACCTGAGGGCCAGGAAGCACGGCATTGGGAGATGGCGTGCAAACTGGCTGAAGCCGAAGCCTTGGCTCCGAAAAAGCCGGCAAAAGCAGCGTCGAGCAAGACAACCGTGGGCAAAGCCGGCGACGGCAAACTCAATGGCAAGGCCGGGGAAGCAAAACCCAAGGCCAAGGCCAAGCCGGCAGCTGCTTCCGCGGTGATACCACCGGGGGAAAAGGCCGCCGAGAAAAAACCTCGCGCACCGCGAAAACCGCCTGCGGTCTAAGCTTTTCTCCCGCTGTCCTGAAGATTCCAGTGGCGAGCCCTCTCGCCACCGAGGGATTCGCTCGCCCGCGAAAAAAATATTGAGCCCTGTCACTGCCTGCCGTTACTGGAGCATTTATGACCCGAACCAAGAAAGAAACTCCACCTCCCCGTGCCGAACCCTCGCGTATCCGCGAAGGACTGCCCTTCCCGCTCGGTGCGACCTGGGATGGCCTGGGGGTCAACTTCGCCCTGTTCTCGGCCAACGCCACCCGCGTCGAACTGTGCATTTTCGATGACGCCGGCGAAGTGGAGCTCGAACGCATCGAACTGCCGGAGTACACCGACGAGATCTACCACGGCTACCTCCCCGATGCCCATCCGGGGCTGATCTACGGCTACCGCGTGTACGGCCCGTATGATCCGGTCAATGGTCATCGTTTTAACCCCAACAAGCTGTTGATCGACCCTTACGCCAAACAGTTGGTCGGTCAGTTGAAATGGTCCGAAGCCTTGTTTGGCTACACCATTGGCCACCCCGACGCAGACCTCAGTTTCGACGAGCGCGACAGCGCGCCCTACGTGCCAAAATGCAAGGTGATCGATCCGGCGCACACCTGGGGCCACGATCACCGGGTCAGCGTGCCATGGGACAAAACGATCATCTATGAAACCCACGTGCGCGGCTTCAGCATGCGCCACCCCGCCGTTCCCGAAAACCAGCGCGGGACCTTTGCCGGCTTGATGGTCGACGAAGTGCTGGAGCATATCCGCAAGCTGGGGGTGTCGACCGTCGAGCTGCTGCCGATCCACGCCTTCGTCAACGACCAGCACCTGCTGCACAAAGGCATGACCAACTACTGGGGCTACAACAGCATTGCGTTCTTCGCCCCCGACCCGCGTTACCTGGCCAGCGGCAAGATCGCAGAGTTCAAGGAAATGGTCGCGCACCTGCACGAAGCCAACCTGGAAGTCATCCTCGACGTGGTCTACAACCACACCGCCGAGGGCAACGAACAGGGCCCGACCCTGTCCATGCGCGGTATCGACAACGCCTCTTATTACCGCTTGATGCCTGACGACAAGCGCTTCTACATCAACGATTCCGGCACCGGCAACACCCTGGACCTCAGCCATCCGTGCGTATTGCAGATGGTCACCGATTCGCTGCGCTACTGGGCCTCGGAAATGCACGTGGACGGTTTCCGCTTCGACCTGGCGACCATACTGGGGCGTTATCACGACGGTTTCGACGAACGTCACAGTTTCCTCGTGGCTTGCCGCCAGGACCCGGTACTGCGCCAGGTCAAGCTGATCTCCGAGCCCTGGGATTGCGGGCCCGGTGGTTATCAGGTCGGCAACTTCCCGCCGGGCTGGGTGGAGTGGAACGACAAGTTTCGCGACACGGTGCGCGCTTTCTGGAAAGGTGACGACGGCCAATTGGCGGACTTTGCCAGCCGCATGACCGCGTCCGGCGAAATGTTCAACCAGCGTGGTCGGCGTCCTTATTCATCGCTGAATTTCATCACCGCCCACGACGGTTTCACCCTCAACGACCTGGTGTCGTACAACGACAAGCACAACGAAGCCAATGACGAGAACAATCAGGACGGCAGCAACAACAACCTGTCCTGGAACCATGGCGTAGAAGGCCCCACCGACGATCCGCAAATCAACGAATTGCGCTTTCGACAGATGCGCAATTTCTTCGCCACTTTGCTGCTGGCGCAGGGTACGCCAATGATCGTGGCCGGCGACGAATTCGCCCGGACTCAGGAAGGCAACAACAATGCTTATTGCCAGGACAGCGAGATCGGCTGGGTCAATTGGGACCTGAGCGAGGACGGCAAGGCGTTGCTCAAGTTCGTCAAGCGTCTGATCAAGTTGCGCCTGGCCTATCCGATTTTGCGCCGGGGGCGCTTCCTGGTGGGCAACTACAATGAGGACATCGGCGTCAAGGATGTCACCTGGCTGGCACCCGATGGTAGCGAGATGACCACCGAGCACTGGCACGATGCGCACAATCGCTGCCTGGGCATGTTGCTCGACGGGCGAGCCCAGGAAACCGGGATCCGCCGCAAAGGCGCGGACGCCACGTTGTTGCTGGTGGTCAACGCCCATCACGACATCGTCAACTTCCTCCTGCCGGAGGTACCGGACGGCAGCTTCTGGACCTGCCTGATGGACACCAATCAACCGTCCATACGCGGTCAGGAACGCTTCGATTTCGGGCGCGAGTACTCGGTCACCGGACGTTCGCTGCTGTTGTTCGAATTGCAACGTGAGGAAGAGGAGTAGAAATCACCGGCGCAATGGAAAAATTGAGCCATGCGTGCACTTCCGGCGCGACGAATAGCGATACATGAGCAATACTCGATGCGCGGCTGTCCAGGGTCCGGAGCGCCGCGCTTCGCTATCAACCCGCCCTCACGGCTGTAGCAGCGCTTGCGTTGCGCAGGACTGGGGGCGTATGGAACAAGGACGTAACGCCATGAAATCTGTGTCCATCAGTGACAGCAGCTGTACAGAGCAAATCTGGAACAGCGCCCCGCAACTGGCCAATATTCCGGTCATCGGTACTCAATCCCTTCTCCCCCCGGGTGCGCGCGCCGTGGTGATCGCCCCACATCCCGGCGACGAAGTGTTGACTTGCGGCGGTCTGCTGCAGTTGCTCAGCGCCATGGGACACCCCTTGCAATTGATTTCGGTGACCGATGGCAGCGCCAGTCATCCAGGCTCCCAACAGTGGTCGGAGAAACGCCTGAGCGTGTTTCGCTCCCAGGAAAGTGTCGAGGCCTTGCGCCGGCTTGGCTTGCCGATGCACAGCCTGAAATGGATACGCGGCGGCTTCACCGACCATACCCTGGCTGAGCATGAACAGGCGCTCACCCAATTCATCGTCCGATATCTACGGCCAGGCGATATGGTGTTCAGCACCTGGTGCGAGGATGGCAACAGCGACCATGACGCCGTCGGCCGCGCCAGCGCCAATGCCGCCACCATCGCCGGTGCAGTTTTCACCGAGATACCGGTCTGGGCCTGGCATTGGCCATCGCGAGACAGCGCCTTGATCCCCTGGCACCGGGCGCGCAAGGTGCGCCTGGACACCTGGACGGTGGCGCGCAAGAGCCATGCTACCCATGCCTATGCCAGTCAACTTGACGGTGAACCGGCCGTCGGCATTGCGCCACGGCTGCCGCGGATTTTGCTGGAGCGGATGCGGTTGCCTTATGAGATTGTGTTTGTCTGAAAGTGACCAGCGTGTTTAACGGGGCGCGCGCGATCAAAAGCCAAAGCGAGGCGGCCTTAAAGCCGACCTGACTTTTGGTGATGCCTTTGTTTTGATCGTTCCCACGCTCTGCGTGGGAATGCCGCCAGGGACGCTCCGCGTTCCACTGACAACGCATTAATTGAGGCGTGCGCAACGGTGATGCGGGGCGTCACAGGAAGCCCTGTGTGAAATTGGTTGTCGGAGTGCATATCCATTGGTGCGGTAACGGCGGCTTATGGTTTCGCTTTTACAGCGACTCCCTTTTTCAAACGCCGGAGTGCCGGCCCAGCAAAAA
>NZ_JBYTEO010000098.1:0-18465 GCF_058791355.1 Pseudomonas sp. EB271-G4-1 | reverse complement strand
GGCCAGAACCTCGGGACGAACGGGATACAGGGAAGCCGCACTCATCTTTCTTACCTCGGTGGAATAGTTGTTTTTGTATGACCCTGTTTTAGCCGGGCGGCGCCTATAGAACCATTCGACGATGGTAGTAACAAGCCCACACAAAACGTCCTGATAACCGCAAAACACGCCTGGAACAAATGTCCCAACTTTCTCCCTCCCCCCTGTACTGATCGTTCCCACGCTCTGCGTGGGAATGCCGCCAGGGACGCTCTGCGTTCCACTGACGACGCGTTAATTGAGCCGTGCGCAGCGGTTATGCGAAGCGTAACAGGAAGCTATATGTGAGATTTATTGTGGGAGTGCATATCCATTGCTGCGGTAACGGCGACTTATGGTTTCGCCCTTACGGCGACTCCCTTTTTCAAACGCCGGAGTGCCGGCCCAGCAAAAAGGAAGCAAAAGGCTTTGCCCCACCACTCGGTGCCTCGCTTAGGCTCGGCATGCCAGAACGAAGGCATTGCTCCGTGGGTCGCCACGATGGGCCGTCCCTGGCCCAGCTCGGCTAAACCGGCGTCCTGCCGGTTTCCCCACTGCGCAATGCCTGCGTTCGGCCATCGTGGTTAACGGAGCACCCAGATCAAAAGCCAAACCGAGGCGGCCTTAAAGCCGACCTGACTGTTACGGGTGTACCTGGACCCCCTGTAGGAGCGAGCCTGCTCGCGAAAAACTCGAAAACACCATGGGGCACCAGACAGACGCATTATCAAAGTTATCCAGGGATTGTTACAAAATCCGTCAAAGGTGTTTATCAAAACCATGCCTATATGAATCCCACCCCCGCGCCTAAAATTCGCTCCGCCAACCCGGCAAACTGAGTTAACCGAGTTACAGCCCCCACGAAGGCAGTTAACCCAAATCCAAGTAGTGCAGTTCCACACGCAACCTCAAAAAGGTTGCGTGACCCCCTTCGCCCTTAGAAAGGTAAATATTAAATGAAAGCTTTATTGGTACTGGCCCTCAGCAGTCTGTGCGCAACCGCCATGGCAGACGAGGCCCAGACTGATGTCGCGCAGCAACAACCGGCCATCGAGGATTACACTTACTCGATGCACCTGGACATCGCCAAAGTTATTTCAATGAGCGAAGTTCCCAATGTATGCGAAGTTGTCCCGATGAAAATGGAATATGACGACTCCAAGGGCCAGCGCCATATCCTGCGTTACAGCGTCATGGGTAACGGCTGCTCCAGCGGCTGATTGACTGCGCCGAATCCGGCCCACTCAGCCGCGTGCTGAAGGTCGATTCCAGCCCGGCTAACGTCGGGCTCAGTTGTGTCTGGACTGGTCAAAAAACGCCCACAAACACAAGATGTAGTAAAAAAGGCCACTTTTTGCTTACTTTTTGAACAAAACCGATACCCCGCCATTTTTACGAAAAAAAATCTTCACCCGCCAAAGCCCTGTAAACCCTCGCTCCGACCGAAAAACCCGCCCTCTCGACCGTGCCATGCGCGGATTCGCCCCACCACGACCGTGAAAATTTCCATATAATGCGGCCTTAAACGGGCCTGCAATATCCCCTTACAGGGATGAAAAGCCAGTCTGAAGCCCCGCAGCAGCATTCGATGCTGATTTGCGCCCATCAGTGGCTCTCGGAACCCCGTACAAAATTATGTTTATTTGCCTGCGTAGCACCGCTGCAAAAAACGATATCCAACGCGGCCAGCACCGCCGTGTGAAAAAACCAACCCTTCAATTTTCACACGGGCACACTGGCCCTCACGCAGGAGACGACACGTCATGCTGAGCTGGGACGAATTCGACAAAGAAGACACGGAAGTAGTAGCCAAGAGCGCCAACGCCGGCCACGCCACCGAAGCCAACATGGACCGTCTCGACAGCGCCGGCGGTGCCGCCGCCCTGGAAGCTCGCGCCGTGACCGCTGCGGACTCCGCTGCCGTCGCCCGCGCCAAGGCTGCCCTGGATTCCCTCGACGTCGCCGAAGGCCTCGCCGAACTCGAAGGCGCCTCCGCCCGTGTCGCTGTCGATGAAAAGCGCATGATCAACTGCCGTGCCGACCTCAACCAGCTCGTACCCTTCAAGTACGACTGGGCCTGGCAGAAGTACCTGGACGGCTGCGCAAACCACTGGATGCCGCAAGAAGTCAACATGACCGCCGACATCGCCCTCTGGAAAAACCCGGAAGGCCTGACCGACGACGAGCGCCGCATCGTGATGCGTAACCTCGGCTTCTTCTCCACCGCCGACTCCCTGGTTGCCAACAACCTGGTCCTGGCCGTGTACCGCCTGATCACCAACCCGGAATGCCGCCAGTACATCCTGCGCCAGGCCTTCGAAGAGGCGATCCACACCCACGCCTACCAGTACTGCATCGAATCGCTGGCCATGGATGAAGGCGAAATCTTCAACATGTACCACGAGATCCCATCGGTCGCGAAAAAAGCCACCTGGGGCCTGAAATACACCCGTTCGATCTCCGATCCGAAGTTCGAAACCGGCACCGTCGAAACCGACAAAGAGCTGCTGCGCAACCTGATCGCCTACTACTGCGTCCTGGAAGGCATCTTCTTCTACTGCGGCTTCACCCAGATCCTCTCCATGGGCCGCCGCAACAAAATGACCGGCGTCGCCGAGCAGTTCCAGTACATCCTGCGCGACGAATCCATGCACCTGAACTTCGGCATCGACGTGATCAACCAGATCAAAATCGAAAACCCACACCTGTGGGACGCCGAAATGAAGGAAGAAGCTTCGCAGATGATCCTGCAAGGCACCCAACTGGAAATCGAATACGCCCGCGACACCATGCCTCGCGGCGTGCTGGGCATGAACGCGGCGATGATGGAGGACTACCTCAAGTTCATCGCTAACCGTCGCCTGTCGCAGATCGGTCTGAAGGAAGAGTACCCAGGGACGACTAACCCGTTCCCTTGGATGAGCGAGATCATGGACTTGAAGAAGGAGAAGAACTTCTTTGAGACTCGGGTTATTGAGTATCAGACTGGTGGGGCGCTTAGCTGGGATTGATTTCCAAGCTAGCCACGATTTGACGACTTGAATCGGCAAATCGAACATCTGAAAGCCCTCGACTTGTTCGGGGGCTTTTTTATGGATTAGGAAAACTCCATTCGATGGGCTAGATAATGCGCCGGTAGGATCTTCTGTAAGAAACGCCGCTATTTCTTGTAGGAAAATTCGTAGACAGCCGTAGTGGCCACTCAGTATCGTCCGAGGGTTTTCAACTCTCGGCGATTCTATGAGCGAAACGATAAAAGACAGCGACTGGAGCGTTTCAGAGATCAGGGCCGCGGTGGATGCCTATCTAAAAATGCTCGCGCTAGAACTAAGCGGTCAGAAATTCGTGAAGACTGTAGAAAATCTTGCTCTACGCGAAGCGGCCTTACCCACCCGCACCAAAGGCTCCGTCGAATTCCGGATGCAGAACATCTCTACGGTACTGATGAAGATGGATCGAGAATTCATCAAGGGGTATAAGCCTGCCAAGAACGTTGGTTCGAATGTTGAGCAGTTAATTCGAGCAGCGCTCACCGAACGAGGCGTTCAGCCCGGCGACCCCACCGCTCCGACAGCTGATGAACAAACGCTAGAGCGACGTGCTGCTGCGCTTCAAAAGCAAAAGATCAAGGAGCCGCCAAAAGGTATTAAAAAACCGAAACGAGCAGCAAGCTCTGGCACAGTCTATGTGCGTGATCCCGAGGTGCGAGCGTGGGTGCGAAATGAAGCCGAAGGTCATTGCGATGGCTGTGGCGAACCTGCTCCGTTTCAAAAACTTGGGTTGCCTTATCTGGAAGTCCACCACGTTAAGCCCCTCGCCGAAAAAGGCTCGGATCAAGTCACCAACGCCGTAGCACTCTGCCCGAACTGCCATCGTCGTTGTCATCATTCGAGCGACAGTGAGGAATTCACCGCTTCGCTTTACAAGAAGGTCACACGGCTGATTCCCGAGTAATCGAACTCTGTAGCGAGGTAACTTGCCGATGCAAGGATCAACCCTCCGTCCATGTCTGCATTACTGCAATGGCTCGAGCGCTTGCCGAAGTCGATCCTCCAGCGCCCATATCTCCCGCTTCACCTCCATGCGCCGCTCACGGGCGGCTTGAATGTGAGACTCATCAAGGCCAGCGTAACGACGTAACCAGTGAACGATCATTTCCTCATCAGGGTGGTAATAGTCCTTGTGGCCTTTACTCCCTCTCAGGGTGTCATTCATATCACTGTCGAAACGGCCAGCCGCGAATTCATCCGGGGGCAACGTGCCCCATTCGGCGGCGCAATCCTCGAATACCCACGAAATCTCATTGAGGTGTTTTTGCGCACCGCGATGCCCGCGTTTGTAAAACACCTGCTCGCGGCAACTCTCAAGGAAACGCTCCATCATCGGCTCGTCATCGACCCATTGAAGGATGTCGTGCTGGCCCGCATGGCGGACCAGGCCGTTTATCCAACGCTCGGCAAAACGATCAACAAAGCCTTCCAAATCGGCTTTTTTCGCGTGCGCGAAAATCATGCAGTACCGGGTTTGCACATGGATGACGAACAGCACGTGCTTGCGTTGAACGGTAATCGCGTGGACCAGCCACTGTTCGGCTGACGCATCAGGCGCATCGTCCTCAATAATGGGCGATGGTGGTTTACCCACCGGGGAGATTTTCTTGCCTTTGTGCACACGACTGAAAAAGTTGCTGGCGGCTTCGGTGCAATTGAAGATCAACATCCTGGTTCTCTGGTAGAAGGCGGGTGATAGCGGTTGTCAGTCCTGCTGCACTATCTCATCTGCCCATTCAATCTCATAGGGCTGGCGAACCACGTCAGCAATCTCTTCCCGCGCCGCTTCGCTGAGGACCGACAGCTCTGCATCGGTCAGCAAGTCGTGTCTGACCATCATTCTCAAAGCCATCAGTGCGCTAGAGCGACTGTAAGGATCGAAAGTCCGGACGATGTCATTATCCCGGTCGCGCATCAGCCGATAAAGCATCCCATACCTGGCTTGAGCCGAAAGCGCACCATGCTCAGTGATGGTCTTGGCATCGGCCAACACACCCTGGCAGAAACGATCGAGCGCCAGCTTGCGCAGTTCCTTGAACTTCTTCCAGTCGCTTTCGATGATGGGCATGAGCATTACCTCTGCGAAGGATCTTTGACGAAGTAAAACGCATTCTTGCCGAAAAATCCTGTCGCATTCAGGTCACTGAGTCGGAGGGGCTGGAATTCGCCCCGACACCGCCAAAATCGAGATTGTCAGATTTTTTGTGTGCGGGACGGTTATGGCCTGCCCTCTTACCTGAATTTCACCAGCAAAGATCCAATCAACAGCCAAACACCACTACCAACCAACATGACAGCTTTTATTTTTAGTAGACGCTTCAGATGAGGAGGGAAGTTTTTAATATCCTCGGGGTCCAGTTCACCACTGCGGATTGATGCGTTTGGCATCATTACCATCCCGGCGATTTTTGCTACCAGCATAAGGCACCCAAACCATCCCTGAGTCCTCAGGCCCGGCCCCCAGATCGCGATATAGCGACTGTTCTTCAGGGCCCCCATCATCACATCCAGATGACGGCCTAAATATAGGGAGTACGCGATACCCACAACCCCCAGTAGGAATGGTCCCCCAACAACAGTTATGGAAACCCAGGTTGGCCACATGTCGATCATGGCGTTGAGCCTTCGTATATTTTTTCGCCTAAAAACTCTCCTCCATCACCACCACGGGTCGTACCCAGCCATGCCCCACCACCTATCAAGGTCGCAATGCAGACAACGCCCCCAATGCCTGTAGTGTATCCAAGCGCCAGGCAGACAGGCGCACTGGCATATTTGCCTAACTCTGCACCCACAATGCCACCAACGATGGACCCGATGAATTTTCCACCCTCAGTAAATCTAACCTTCTCGCAAGCCGCACCAGAATCCCCAACACAAACTTCCTGAATAACCAGCAGCGAAGAAACCCCGCCAATACCAATGCCTATGTAACCACCGGTGCTCATGTACTTGGCAGCCCGACTGATCGCATTCACATGGGTGGCATAACCCGGTATCGGCCCCGGCGCCCCAGCCTTGTCCCAGTGATGCACCAGGCTACGACTGGAAATGCCGAGGGCGGTCTTCAATTTGGGGTGATCACCCAAGGTGGTCACACCACGAAGGCGCGTGGAGTTCAGCAGGTGGGCATCCAGCTGGGCGAGCAGACGCTGGCGCTCGGCAACAAACGGCTTCGATCTCAGGTTGCCATGCTGGCGATAGGTTTCCTGATGCAGGCGCTCTATGCCCTGGAGGGTGTCGCGCAGGCGGATCAGGTGCTTCTCCATTACCGCTGCGCTGACGCCGAGAACGGTCGAAGTATCGCCGGTAAAACTGGCAATTTCGGCGCCGTGGCGATACATGAACTCCGCTTCTGCTGGCGTCAGGGGATCGAGGGCTGCCTTGACCTGTTGCGCGGCCTGCATCAGCTGGGCTTCCTGGTAGGTGCAGGAACTGTTGTTCGGATCGCTCAGCACAATCATCGAACCGGCTTTGAGATCGCTTCGACCAGGGTTGAGCGCCTGGAACTTGTTCAGGGTGGCGTGTTGGCGCGAGGGGAAAAGCGCGGCCTCCAGTTGTTCGCGGCTCATGCTGTGGGGAACAACGTAGAAGCCCGGTTCCGGTAAGTCTGTTCTGTTGAATGCGGCTGGAGCCGGATGACTTGAAGGGGCGAAACCGGATTGACGTGGCACTGCCGGCTGAGTGCTAGCGGCGGGTGCGGTTGGCTCAGCCGCTCTTCTGGACACCGGCGGTGAAGCGTCCGCTTTCGTGTAAGTTGCCGTGAGTACCGTGGGGATCAGACTGGCCTTACAAGGGCAATTGCTGTAGCTATCCAGCGTGCCAGCCATGGGCCTTCCATGACTGGTCATGTACGAGATGCCACCGACGATCCGATACGTCTTCCTGTCCTTTCCACAGGTGACTCGATCACCATCGCAGGCGTGGGCAACGCCATACATCATGATCCGGGTGTCACCATCGAGAACTGTGCCGCCACAGGTGGTTCGGTCATTCAAACCGATGAAATGTCCTTCTCTCATTGAATTTCTTCTCCATGACTTCCGGTCGAGTCCAGAAGGTTTACGACGAGGGGTTGCGACCGTCAGTTGCGTCAGCATTCAAGCAACGCCGAACTGAGACAGCCTTGGGCAGCGCCAGACTTGATCGCTCAGTCCGCGATAGATGGAAGAAAATCCTTAACCATCGACTCCCCTTCGCGCGCAACAAACACCAAGCCGTCCTGCGGCGTATTGATGATCTCGTCGCCATTGCTGAGCAAGCTGCCGACCAACGCCACATCATTGTTAACCTGCCCGGCGCCTGTGATGATCTGCGCCGTACTGCCATCGACATACATGACGTAGTCGCCTTTGCGCGCTCCACGCACCGACTGTCCATTTTCCAGCTTGAACTCCTGCAGTCCGGTCCCTTGCTGGATCACTCCGCCGTTACTGGTATGACTGCCCTCGGTGGCAAAGCGGAAGATGGCGATGGCGGGATGCCATCAAGGTATGCCTGCTGTTCGCGAACAGTCGCCTGGGTTTCCTCATCGAATCGCGCAATGTGCTGCTCAGTGAAGTGCGGGGTGTCCAGGCTGCGGAGGTATTCTGGGGAAACAGCATTGCCATACAAGAACTAAAAGGGTGCATTCATTTCAAACTCCTTATCCTTGGAAGGGTGTTCAGAAATAATGCAGCGGACGCTAACAGCGTTACGACCCTCACGGCAGGGTCAAAAAGACGATTCAGAAGTTTCTCCAGAAGAAACAATCCTTTTCCTACAAAAGGGTCTGTCCATGGAGGCCACGTGGATGAATCAACCCTCAGTCCGGCCGACTCAACGAACTCCACAACAACTGCGCCGCATACCCCCGATACGGCCGCCATCCCTCAGCCCTCTCCAACAACTGCCGAGCCGTCACCGGCCCGCCCTCCAATGTCGCCAACGCATTGATCAACCCCACATCCCCATTCGGCAACCCATCCATTTCCCGCAGCTGCCGCAGGGCGATGTATTGCGCGGTCCAATCGCCAATGCCATACAGCGCCAGCAACCGCGCCACCCCGCCGTGCCGACCGGGTTCAAACAACAGGGGATCATCGATCACCGCCTGGGCCACGCCAGACAGCGTACGGCCTCGGCTTTTCGGCATCCCCAATGTCGCAAGGTCCGCCGCCGCCAGCACCGCCGCTTCGGGAAACACATGGGTCAGGCCACCGCGCGGCGAGCTCAAGGGTGTGCCGTATTGCGCCACCAGCTTCCCGGCCAGTTTGATAGCCGCGCCCACGGTAATCTGCTGCCCCAACACCGCGCGGATCGCCAGTTCCAGTCCGTCCCACGTCCCCGGTACGCGCAGCCCTGGGCGGTCTGTAATTAGTCGTGCCAGCAGTGGGTCAGCCGACAGATGCTGTTGCATGCTGATCAGGTCGGCATCCAGATCAAACATCCGCCGCAGCCTGGCGACGATCTCCGGCACTGCGTTGGCATCGGGAAAGTCCAGCGTCAGTTCCAGTGAGTCCGCCGTCGCAGGCCCGATAACGAGCGTGCCGTGGACCCCGTTCAAGCCGATGCTGCGTGAGTAGACGTCGCCGATCACTTCTTCCATTCCAGTGATCGCCCGCGCCGACAGAAAACCCAACATCGCCGGCCAATCGTAGGGTGGCTGGAACGCCAGCAGTAACTTCACAGGCTGAGCACTCCGCTGTACAGCGCATACGCCGCCAGTCCGGCAGCGCTGATGACACAGGTAAATATGCCCTTCTCGAGGGTGGTGAACAGCGGTTTGCCCTGTTCATGCCTGGCCTTGGCGAACAGGATCACGCCGGGCGCGTAGAGCAAGGCCGAGAGCAGCAGGTACTTCACGCCGCCGGCATATAGCAACCACACCGCATAACTCAGGGCGATGCCGCCGATCAGCAGGTCCTTGGTGCGTTCGGCGGAGGCGTGCTCATAGGTTTCACCGCGACCGCTCAGCAGCACCGCATAAGCCGCCGACCACAGATAGGGCACCAGGATCATCGATGAAGCGAGGTAGATCAGGCTGGTGTAGGTGCCGGCGGAAAACAGCGTGATCAGCAGAAACAGCTGAATCATCATGTTGGTCAGCCACAGCGCATTGACCGGCACATGGTTGGCGTTTTCCTTGGTCAGGAATGCCGGCATGGTCTTGTCCTTCGCGGTGGCGAACAGGATCTCCGCACACAGCAATGCCCAGGACAGCAACGCGCCCAGCAGTGAGATCCCCAGGCCGATACTGATCAGCAACGCGCCCCACGGGCCGACAATATGCTCGAGCACCGAGGCCAGCGACGGGTTCTGCAAGGTGGCCAGTTCCGGCTGACTGAGGATCCCCAGCGAAAGCACGTTGACCAATACCAGCAGCGCCAGCACCCCGAGAAAACCGATGACCGTGGCCCGGCCCACATCCGCGCGCTTCTCCGCCCGCGCCGAGTAGACACTGGCGCCCTCGATGCCGATGAACACGAACACGGTGACCAGCATCATGTTGCGCACCTGGTCCATCACGCTACCGAAACTCGGGTTGCTGCGGCCCCAGATGTCCCGGGTGAAGATGTCCGCCTTGAACGCCACGGCGGCGATCACGATGAACATGATCAGCGGCACGATCTTGGCCACGGTCGTCAACAGGTTGATGAAAGCGGCTTCCTTGATCCCGCGCATCACTATGAAATGCACCGTCCACAGCAGCAAAGACGCACAGGCGATGGCGGTCGGGGTGTTGCCTTCGCCGAACACCGGAAAGAAAAACCCCAGGGTGCTGAACAGCAGCACGAAGTAGCCGACGTTGCCCAGCCAGGCGCTGATCCAGTAACCCCAGGCCGAAGAGAAGCCCATATAGTCGCCGAAACCGGCCTTGGCGTAGGCGTACACCCCCGAGTCCAGTTCCGGCTTGCGATTGGCCAGGGTCTGGAAGACGAAGGCCAGGGTCAGCATGCCGACGGCCGTAATGGCCCAGCCGATCAGGATCGCCCCCGCATCGGCCTTGGCCGCCATGTTCTGCGGCAGGGAAAAGATACCGCCGCCAATCATCGATCCGACGACCAGGGCGATCAGTGCGCTCAGGCGAAGCTTTTGCGTCGATTGCGACATGGCGGCGTCTCCAGTTGCCAGGGGCGGCCATTGCCGCAAGATCGTCACATAACCTGCGTTAACTAAATGGATGAAGCGTAATGACGTTTATTGGATAACGCCAACAAACGCCCATCCAAGTGCCAGATAAAACCCAATAGGCATCGATATATTTTTTTGCTTTATACAACTTTTTTGATAAGCCAATTCCGTTCTGAGAACCCTCCGCGAAAATTTGCGGATTGGTAAAAAAGGGCTAGCTTCATAAGGCGCAAGGAATGCGAAAAAGTTTCAATAAAAATTCAACGAAGCCTCTGGGACAAGCATTACAGGCATTAGCTTTGTATGAGCGATCTTTTGGTTATTCACAATGGAATGTCGACCTGCACTGATCTGAGTCAGTCCGCTCAATGGCGGGCGGACCTAGTCTGTTGCCTCTCTTCTCCTGCAATGGAGTCATGCAATGTCTGAAACTCCCGGAAAACTGAAACTCGGCGCGCTGATTGCCCTGGTCGTCGGTTCGATGATCGGTGGCGGCATCTTTTCCCTGCCGCAAAACATGGCGGCCAGTGCCGATGTCGGCGCCATTCTGATTGGCTGGGCGATCACCGCCGTCGGCATGCTCACCCTGGCCTTTGTCTTCCAGACCCTGGCCAATCGCAAGCCCGACCTGGATGGCGGGGTCTACGCCTACGCCAAGGCCGGTTTCGGCGACTACATGGGTTTCTCTTCGGCCTGGGGTTACTGGATCAGTGCCTGGCTGGGCAACGTTGGTTACTTCGTCCTGTTATTCAGCACCCTGGGTTACTTCTTCCCGGTGTTCGGCGAGGGCAATACCGTCGCCGCCGTGGTCGGTGCGTCCGTGTTGCTGTGGGCCGTGCATTGGCTGGTACTGCGGGGAATCAAGGAAGCGGCATTCATCAACCTGGTGACCACGATCGCCAAGATCGTACCGCTGATACTGTTTGTGCTGATTACGATTTTCGCCTTCAAACTGGAGATCTTCACCGCCGACATCTGGGGCCTGAAGAATCCGGACCTTGGCAGCGTCATGAACCAGGTGCGCAACATGATGCTGGTCACCGTGTGGGTGTTCATCGGCATCGAGGGCGCGAGCATTTTCTCGGCCCGGGCGGAAAAACGCAGTGATGTGGGTAAGGCCACGGTGATCGGGTTTATCACCGTGCTGCTGATTTTGGTACTGGTGAACGTGCTGTCGCTGGGCATCCTGACCCAACCGGAGCTGGCCAAGCTGCAGAACCCGTCGATGGCCGCCGTGCTGGAACACGTGGTCGGTCCGTGGGGGGCGGTGCTGATCAGCGTCGGCCTGATCATCTCGTTGCTCGGAGCACTGCTGTCGTGGGTGCTGCTGTGTGCGGAGATCATGTTCGCCGCCGCCAAGGACCACACCATGCCGGCGTTCCTGCGCAAGGAAAACGCCAACCAGGTACCGGTCAACGCCCTGTGGCTGACCAATGCCATGGTCCAGATATTCCTGGTCATCACATTGTTTTCGGCCAGCACCTACCTGTCGCTGATCTACCTCGCCACTTCGATGATCCTGGTGCCTTACCTGTGGTCGGCGGCGTACGCCCTGTTGTTGGCCGTGCGCGGCGAAACTTACGAAGGCGCGGCGAGCGAGCGTCAGAAGGACCTGTTCATTGGTGCCGTGGCCCTGATCTATGCGGTCTGGCTGCTGTACGCCGGCGGCATGAAATACCTGCTGCTCTCGGCCCTGCTCTATGCGCCCGGCGTGATCCTGTTCGCCAAGGCCAAGCTGGAACTCAAGAAACCGGTTTTCACCAACGTCGAGAAGCTGATTTTCGCCGCGGTGGTCGTCGGCGCCCTGGTGGCGGCCTACGGTCTCTACGACGGCTTCCTGACCCTGTAACACGACTGATTTGCCATCTGGAGGTTCACTGAAATGACCACGGAAAAAGTTAAGTACGGCGTCCATTCCGAAGCCGGCAAACTGCGCAAAGTCATGGTTTGCTCCCCAGGGCTCGCCCATCAGCGCCTGACCCCGAACAACTGCGACGAATTGCTGTTCGATGATGTGCTGTGGGTGGCACAGGCCAAGCGCGACCATTTCGATTTCGTCACCAAAATGCGTGAACGCAATGTCGATGTACTGGAGATGCACAACCTGCTGACCGACATCGTCGCCATCCCCGAAGCGCTGGACTGGATTCTCGAGCGCAAGATCACTGCCGATTCGGTGGGCCTGGGCCTGATCAATGAAACCGGCTCGTGGCTGCGCAGCCTGGAACCGCGCAAGATCGCCGAGTTCCTGATCGGTGGTGTCTCGGCCGATGACCTGCCGGACAGTTTTGGCGGCAAGACCATTCAGATGTTCCGCGAATTCCTCGGCCACTCCAGCTTCATCCTGCCGCCGCTCCCCAACACCCAGTTCACCCGCGATACCACGTGCTGGATCTACGGTGGCGTCACGCTCAACCCGATGTACTGGCCGGCACGTCGCCAGGAAACCCTGCTGACCACCGCCATCTACAAATTCCATCCGCAATTCACCAACGCTGAATTCCAGATCTGGTACGGCGACCCGGACAAGGACCATGGCAGTTCCACTCTGGAAGGCGGCGATGTGATGCCGATCGGCAACGGCGTGGTCCTGATCGGCATGGGCGAACGCTCGTCCCGCCAAGCCATCGGCCAACTGGCTGTCAGTCTGTTCAAGCACAAGGCCGTGGAAAAAGTCATCGTCGCCGGCCTGCCTAAATCCCGCGCGGCGATGCACCTGGACACCGTGTTCAGCTTCTGTGACCGCGATGTGGTGACCATTTTCCCGGAAGTGGTGAACCAGATTGTCGCCTTCACCCTGCGCCCCGATGAAAGCAAGCCGGGCGGCATCGATATCCGCCGCGAAGAAACCAACTTCCTCGACACCGTGGCCAAGGCCCTCAACCTCAAGGCCCTGCGCGTCGTCGAAACCGGCGGCAACAGTTTCGCCGCCGAACGCGAGCAATGGGACGACGGCAACAACGTGGTCGCCGTGGAGCCCGGTGTGGTCATCGGCTACGACCGCAACACCTACACCAACACCCTGCTGCGCAAGGCCGGTGTGGAAGTCATCACCATCAGCGCAGGTGAACTGGGACGCGGTCGCGGCGGCGGCCATTGCATGACCTGCCCGATCATCCGCGATCCGATCGACTACTAACCTATCAGCCTTGGCCCGCACCGACCGAGCGCGGGCCAACGGGATAACCGACACCTTAGGAGATCCAAAATGGCGTTCAATATCCATAACCGCAATCTGCTGAGCCTGGAACACCACACCCCTCGCGAATTGCGCTACCTGCTCGACCTGTCCCGCGATCTCAAGCGGGCCAAATACACCGGCACCGAACAGCAACACCTCAAGGGCAACAACATCGCGCTGATCTTCGAGAAAACCTCGACCCGCACCCGCTGTGCGTTCGAAGTCGCCGCCTATGACCAGGGTGCCAATGTCACCTACATCGACCCGAACTCCTCGCAGATCGGCCACAAGGAAAGCATGAAGGACACCGCCCGCGTGCTCGGGCGCATGTATGACGCCATCGAGTACCGTGGCTTCAAACAGGAAATCGTCGAGGAGCTGGCCAAGTTTGCCGGCGTGCCTGTATTCAACGGCCTGACCGATGAATATCACCCGACACAAATGATCGCCGACGTGCTGACCATGCGTGAACACGCCGACAAGCCGATCCACGAAATCAGCTATGCCTACCTTGGGGATGCGCGTAACAACATGGGCAACTCGCTGCTGCTGATCGGCGCCAAGCTGGGCATGGACGTGCGCATCTGCGCGCCGAAAGCCCTGTGGCCGGCGGACGACCTGGTGGCACGCTGCAAAAAATACGGAGAGGAAAGCGGCGCGCGCATCACTCTCACCGAAGACCCGAAAGCGGCGGTCAAGGGCGTGGACTTCATCCACACCGACGTCTGGGTCTCTATGGGCGAGCCGGTTGAAGCCTGGGCCGAACGCATCCAGCAATTGCTGCCGTATCAGGTGAATGCCGAGCTGATGAAAGCCACCGGCAACCCGCGCACCAAGTTCATGCACTGCCTGCCGGCCTTCCACAACAGCGACACCAAAGTCGGCAAACAGATTGCCGAGCAGTACCCGCACCTGAAGAACGGCATCGAAGTGACCGATGACGTGTTCGAGTCGCCGGCCTGCATCGCTTTCGAGCAAGCGGAGAACCGCATGCACACGATCAAGGCGATTCTGGTGTCGACACTGGCGGATCTGTAAGGACTGAAGCCCCCTCCATCCGATCGTTCCCACGCTCTGCGTGGGAACGATCAAACTGAAAGGACATGCACCATGCGTATCGTCGTTGCTCTGGGCGGTAACGCCCTGCTCCGCCGGGGTGAACCCATGACCGCGGACAACCAGCGCGCCAATATCCGGATCGCCACCGAGCAGATCGCCAAGATCCATCCCGGCAACCAACTGGTCATCGCCCACGGCAATGGCCCGCAAGTCGGCCTGCTATCGCTGCAAGCGGCCGCCTACACCTCGGTGTCACCTTACCCGCTGGACGTCCTCGGCGCCGAAACCGAGGGCATGATCGGCTACATCATCGAACAGGAGCTGGGCAACCTGCTGGACTTCGAGGTGCCCTTCGCCACCTTGCTGACCCAGGTCGAAGTCGATGCCAACGACCCGGCCTTCCAGAAACCCAGCAAACCCATTGGCCCGGTGTACGGCAAGGCCGAGGCAGAAAAACTGGCTGCCGAAAAAGGCTGGGCCATCGCCCCCGACGGCGACAAATTCCGCCGCGTGGTCGCCAGCCCCAAACCCAAGCGCATCTTCGAAATCCGCCCGATCAAATGGCTGCTGGAAAAAGGCAGCATCGTGATCTGTGCCGGCGGTGGCGGCATCCCCACCATGTACACCGCACCCGGCAAACTTGAGGGCGTGGAAGCTGTGATCGACAAAGACCTGTGCTCGGCGCTGTTGGCCGAACAGCTGGAAGCCGATCTGTTGGTGATCGCCACCGACGTCAACGCCGCCTTTATCGATTTCGGTAAACCGACGCAGAAAGCCATCGCCCAGGCGCACCCCGACGAAATGGAAAAGCTCGGCTTCGCCGCTGGCTCCATGGGACCGAAGGTGCAGGCAGCCTGCGAGTTCGCACGCCATACTGGAAAAGTCGCGGTGATCGGCTCTCTGGCGGACATCGAGGCGATCGTCCAGGGCAAGGCTGGCACACGCATCAGCACAGCGACACCTGGCATTACTTACTTGTAAGGAGAGAAGTCCATGGCACAGTTTGAGCCAGGTCACTTGCACATCGAGCGTCATGCGCTGACACCGGACGATGTCAGTTACAACGTGCACCTCGACTATGAAGTCAGCACCAATGACAAAGGTGAAAAAGGCATCCTGTTCACCATGCATGGCAACATTCAAGGCAAGGACATGTCAGAGCCCTTCTTCCTGCCCAAGGAGGAGGCCTACAACTTCGCCAGGGATGTGACGAGAATTGCCGAGAAGTACGGGATTCCGAAGGCACACAGCCAGATCGGCTCGATCCACAAGCACTACGACTTGATGTTCGAAGACATCCGGCAGCAGTTGAATATGAAATCCGGTGATCCGGTAAACCCCGAACACTTCGAGTAACCCGAACACACGTTCTGTGCTCAACCCAAACCACTGTGGGAGTGGGCTTGCTCGCGAAAGCGCTGTATCAGTCGCCATCCTCGTTGACTGACACGACGCCTTCGCGAGCAGGCTCGCTCCCACAAGGGTCTAACCCCCGGCATTGAAGTCCACGCAGGATTTCACCATTAGCCCGCCCCAAGGCATACTTGCCACCCTCCGCACGCCAGAACCCAAAACTGCACCATGCGTATCCACGTCAGCTTCATCGATCGCGTCGGCATTACCCAGGAAGTCCTGGCCTTGCTCGGTGGACGAAACCTCAACCTGGATGCGGTGGAAATGGTTCCGCCCAACGTCTACATCGACGCGCCGACCCTGAGCCCCGAAGTGCTGGAAGAGTTGCGTGATGCGCTGTTGAGCGTGCGGGGCGTACAAGCCATGACCGTGGTCGACATTCTTCCCGGGCAACGTCGGCACCTGCAGCTCGATGCGCTGCTCGCGGCGATGACCGACCCGGTGCTGGCGCTGGACAGCGCTGGCAAGGTGCTGCTGGCCAACCCGGCGTTGATTGCCCTGTACGGTCGCGAGCCGGCCGGAGAAAGTGTCGCCGACCTGTTTGCCGATCCGGCGCTGCTCGATGCGTTGCTCGAACACGGTTTTCGCCTGCCGTTGCGAGAGATCACCGTCAACGGCCAGACCTTGTTGCTCGACGCCACGCCGATCACCGACGCTGGCGCCCTGTTGACCCTGTATCAACCCAATCGCATCGGTGAGCGCCTGTCGGCATTGCACCATGATCACGCTGAAGGCTTCGATGCGTTGCTGGGCGAATCGCCGGTCATTCGCACGCTCAAGGTTCGCGCGCAGCGGGTGGCGGCACTCGATGCGCCGCTGTTGATCCAGGGCGAAACCGGCACCGGCAAAGAACTGGTGGCGCGGGCTTGCCATGCCATCAGCGCCCGCCACAACGCACCGTTCCTGGCATTGAATTGCGCGGCACTGCCGGAGAACCTCGCCGAAAGCGAACTGTTCGGCTACGCCCCCGGCGCCTTTACCGGGGCACAACGGGGCGGCAAGCCGGGGCTGATGGAACTGGCCAACCAGGGCACGGTGTTTCTCGACGAAATCGGCGAAATGTCACCGTACTTGCAGGCCAAGCTGCTGCGATTCCTCAACGATGGCAGCTTCCGTCGGGTGGGTGGCGATCGCGAGGTCAAGGTCAACGTGCGAATCCTCAGCGCGACCCACCGCGACCTGGAGAAAATGGTCAGCGAAGGCTTGTTCCGCGAAGACCTGTTTTACCGCCTCAACGTACTCAATGTCGAAGTCCCGCCCCTGCGCGAACGCGGCCAGGACATCCTGCTCCTGGCCCGCTATTTCATGCAGCAGGCTTGCGCACAGATCCAGCGCCCGGTCTGTCGCCTGGCGCCGGGCACTTACCCGGCGCTGCTCGGCAACCGCTGGCCGGGCAACGTGCGGCAACTGCAAAACGTGATTTTCCGTGCAGCGGCCATTTGTGAAAGCAGCCTGGTGGACATTGGCGACCTCGACATCGCTGGCACCTCGGTGGCACGCCAGAGCGATCAGGATATCGACAGCCTGGAGCAGGCCATGGATGAGTTCGAGAAAACCCTGCTGGAAAAGCTCTACGTCAGCTACCCCTCGACCCGCCAACTGGCCAGCCGCCTGCAAACGTCTCATACCGCCATCGCTCATCGATTGCGCAAGTACGGCATCCCCAAACAGCCTTGAAATTGATCGTTCCCACGCTCCGCGTGGGAATGCAGCCCGGGACGCTCTGCGTCCCAAAGCGTGACGCAGAGCGTCACAAGAGGCATTCCCACGCAGAGCGTGGGAACGATCGATTCAAAAGCGACCTTCACCTGTACTGAAAGCGCTACAGCGGAACGATTTCGCTACACCCCTCTGCAACCAGCCCTGCGCAAGGCTTTGATCCACTTCAGCTTTTTTCTCCTGCTGCGGCCGTAGCGATTTCGCTACAGCCTGCGAACTCAGCTTGACCCAATATAATCTTAACTTGTTGATTTATAACAATAAAACAACATTGGCCGCCTTTTTGCTTAGTAAGCCCCCATAAACCAGGGCATTGCCCAAGCATTCAATCGCGTCCACCAGACGAGTCTGGCCCCCTTAGGAGTTTCCATGAGCGAGTTGCGTTTTACTGAAGATCACGAATGGCTGCGCACCGAAGCTGACGGCACTGTCACAGTCGGCATCACCGCTTTCGCGCAGAACGCTCTGGGCGACGTGGTTTTCGTACAACTGCCAGAGTTGCAGTCCTACGACAAAGGCGCTGAAGCAGCCACCGTGGAATCGGTAAAAGCCGCCAGCGGCGTGTACATGCCACTGGACGGAGAAGTGCTGGAAGTGAACCCGGCGCTGGACGCCAGCCCTGAGCTGGTCAACGAAGACCCGCTGGGCGAAGGCTGGTTCTTCCGTTTCCAGCCCGCTGACGCTGCCGCTGTCGGCCAACTGCTGGATCAGGACGCCTACGACCGCCTGATCAAAGCCCAAGCCGAAGCCTGAGGAGCCTGCCATGACTATCAATCTCAGCACCGCCAATGAATTCATCGCCCGCCACATCGGCCCCCGCGCCGGTGACGAGCAAGCCATGCTCAACACCCTCGGCTTCGACTCCCTCGAAGCCCTGAGCGCCAGCGTCATTCCCGACAGCATCAAGGGCAC
>NZ_JBYTEO010000097.1:0-18908 GCF_058791355.1 Pseudomonas sp. EB271-G4-1 | reverse complement strand
GGCTGCGATCTTTTGATCTTGGAATTCACAATCAAAAGATCGCAGCCTGCGGCAGCTCCTACAGGGGTTTATGTGTGTTTCATGTATACGTTTACCCCCTACCAAAGCCCCCCCAAACCTCCTTCGAAAGTAGCATTCGGGCGCCCGGCGCCCCGTGCATTAATGGCTCTACCGGAATCGCCCGGCACAAGAAGAGGAATGACCCATGTGGACTAAACCCGCGTTTACCGATCTGCGCATTGGCTTCGAAGTGACGATGTATTTCGCCAACCGTTGATTGACCACCCGGCCAGCCGTTGCGTTGGCCGGGCCTGCCTTCTGGAGCATTGCCCATGCACATCCGCGTACTCGGCTCCGCCGCTGGCGGTGGTTTTCCGCAGTGGAACTGTAACTGTCGCCAGTGCGCCGGTGTGCGCAATGGCAGCCTGCGGTCCCGGCGTCGCACGCAGTCCTCGATTGCCTTGAGTGACAACGGGGTGGACTGGGTGCTGTGCAATGCTTCACCGGACATCCGCGCGCAACTCGAGGGCTTTGCGCCGCTGCAACCGGCCCGCCGCTTGCGTGACAGCGCCATCACTGGCGTGGTGTTGCTCGACAGCCAGATCGATCACTGCACCGGTCTGCTGAGCCTTCGTGAAGGCTGCCCACATGCGGTGTGGTGCACCGAGCGGGTTCATCAGGATCTCAGCAGCGGATTCCCGTTGTTTACCATGCTCAGGCACTGGAATGGCGGGTTGCGGTGGCAACCGATTGCGCTGGATCGCGAACCGTTCAGTATCGGCGCCTGCGCGCACCTGCGGTTTCACGCGATTCCCCTGGTCAGCAACGCACCGCCGTATTCGCCCAATCGCGGTGATCCGCAACCGGGCGACACCATCGGGTTGTTCGTTGAAGACCAACGCAGCGGCGCATCGCTGTTTTACGCACCTGGCCTGGGCCAGGTCGATGATCAAGTGCTGGCCTGGATGCAGCGCGCCGATTGCCTGTTGCTGGACGGCACCCTGTGGCGCGATGACGAGATGCGTGTCTGCGAGGTCGGTCAAAGCCTGGGCAGCGACATGGGCCATCTGCCCCAGAGCGGTCCCGGCGGCATGCTGGAAGTGCTGCAAGGTTTTCCCCGCCAGCGCAAGGTGCTGATCCACATCAACAACACCAACCCGATCCTCGATGAAGACTCGGCCGAGCGGGCGCTGCTGGAACGGCGGGGGATCGAGGTGGCTTACGACGGCATGGATATTGTGCTGTAGCGACGGACGCCTTCGCGAGCAGGCTCGCTCCCACAAGGGCGACGCAATCCACTGTGGGAGCGAGCCTGCTCGCGAAGGGTCCAGATCAGACACCGAAGATTCCCCGGAGACCCGCAATGACCGATACACCCATGACCCCCACCGAATTTGAGCAGGCCCTGCGTGCCAAAGGCGCCTACTACCACATCCATCACCCATTCCATCAAGCCATGTACGCCGGCCGCGCCACTCGCGAACAGATCCAGGGTTGGGTCGCCAATCGCTTTTACTACCAGGTCAACATCCCGCTCAAGGACGCCGCGATCCTGGCCAACTGTCCCGACCGTGAAGTGCGCCGCGAATGGCTGCAACGCATCCTCGATCATGATGGCGTGCCCGGCAGCGAAGGCGGCATCGAGGCCTGGCTGCGCCTGGGCGAGGCGGTGGGGCTCGATCGCGAGCAGATCCTGTCACAGGAGTTGGTGCTGCCCGGCGTACGTTTCGCCGTGGATGCCTACGTCAATTTCGCCCGTCGTGCCTGTTGGCAGGAAGCGGCCAGCAGTTCGCTGACCGAGCTGTTCGCACCGCAGATCCATCAATCGCGACTCGATGCCTGGCCGACCCATTACCCGTGGATCGATTCCGCCGGCTACGACTACTTCCGCACACGGCTGAGCCAGGCCCGGCGCGATGTAGAGCATGGCTTGCGCATCACCCTGGCACATTACGTCACCCTCGAGGCCCAGCAACGCATGCTGCAGATCCTGCAATTCAAGCTCGACGTGTTGTGGAGCATGCTCGATGCCATGAGCATGGCCTATGAGCTGGAGCGTCCGCCGTATCACACCGTCACACGGGACAACGTCTGGCACCGGGGGATTGTCCTGTGAGCCTGATCGATCGCAAGCAGTCACCCTCATTGCGCCGGGGCTTTCGCCTGCAATGGGAACCGCGCCAGGACTGTCATGTGCTGCTGTACCCCGAAGGCATGATCAAACTCAACGCCAGTGCCGGGCAGATTCTCGATCTGGTGGACGGCCAGCGCAGCGTCGCGGCGATCATCGATCGGCTGACGGCGAGTTTTCCTGACGTGCCGGGGATCGACGAGGACGTACTGGCCTTCCTGGAGGTGGCCCATGCGCAATTCTGGATCGAGTGACGCGCTACCGGGGCCGCCGTTGTGGCTGTTGGCGGAGCTGACCTACCGTTGTCCGTTGCAGTGTCCGTATTGCTCCAATCCATTGGATTTCGCCCGGCACGGCGAGGAACTGGACACGCAGGAATGGATCCGGGTATTCCGTGAGGCGCGGGACATGGGCGCCGCGCAACTGGGCTTTTCCGGTGGCGAACCACTGGTAAGGCAAGACCTGGCCGAGTTGATCAAGGCCGCGCGGGACATGGGTTACTACACTAACCTGATCACCTCGGGCATCGGCCTGACCGAGCAGAAGGTGCGGGACTTCAAGGTCGCCGGGCTCGATCACATCCAGATCAGTTTCCAGGCCGCCGACGAAGCGGTGAACAACATGCTCGCCGGCTCGCGCAAGGCGTTCGCGCAGAAACTGGCGATGGCCCGGGCCGTGAAAGCCCAGGGCTATCCGATGGTGCTGAACTTCGTCACCCATCGACACAACATCGATGACATCGCCCGGATCATTGATTTGTGCCTGGAACTGGAAGCGGATTTCGTCGAATTGGCCACCTGCCAGTTCTATGGCTGGGCCGAGCTCAACCGCGTCGGCCTGTTGCCGACGCGCGAGCAATTGCAACGCGCCGAGCGCATCACTAACGAGTATCGCGAGCGCCTCGAGGCGCAGGGCCATCCGTGCAAATTGATATTCGTCACCCCGGATTACTACGAAGAGCGCCCGAAAACCTGCATGAATGGCTGGGCCAACCTGTTTCTCGACATCACCCCGGACGGCACGGCGTTGCCTTGTCACAGCGCCCGGCAATTGCCGGTGCAGTTTCCCAATGTGCGTGAGCACAGCATCGAGCACATCTGGAACGATTCGTTTGGCTTCAACCGTTTTCGCGGCCATGAGTGGATGAAGGAACCCTGCCGTTCCTGCGATGAAAAACACAAGGATTTGGGTGGGTGCCGGTGCCAGGCGTTCATGTTGACGGGCGATGCCGAGAACGCCGACCCGGTGTGCAGCAAGTCGCCTCATCACGGGGTGATCCTCAAGGCCCGCGAGGAAGCAGATGCGCCAGGGCTAGGCATGGAGCACCTGACGTTGCGCAATGAGAAGGCTTCCCGCCTGATCTACCGCGGCTGACCCAAGCGACATAAATCCCCTGTAGGAGCGAGCCTGCTCGCGAAGAACCAGAGTGCGCCGTGGGGTGTCAGGTTCCCAGCGTGATCGTTGACGACCATCGTCGGAACGCCGCCCGGAGCATGCTCGCTCCTACAAGGGATCTGCGGTGAATCCAGCCATTGGTCTGATTGCATTCACCACTGGATGGGTTAGTGTGGACCTTACCTTCCAAAACAATAAAAAACAGGCTTTCCAATGAGCCAGAGTCTCAGTCAGCTGCGTAAATTCGTTTCGCCTGAAATCATCTTCGGTGCCGGCTGCCGGCACAACGTCGGCAACTACGCCAAGACCTTTGGCGCGCGCAAGGTGCTGGTGGTCAGCGACCCGGGGGTGATTGCCGCCGGTTGGGTGGCGGATGTCGAAGCCAGCCTGCAAGCCCTGGGCATCGAATATTGCCTTTACAGCGCCGTCTCTCCCAACCCGCGTGTTGAAGAGGTGATGCTCGGTGCCGAGATGTACCGGGAAAATCACTGCGATGTGATCGTCGCCGTCGGCGGTGGCAGCCCGATGGATTGCGGTAAAGGCATCGGTATAGTCGTCGCCCATGGCCGCAGCATCCTCGAGTTCGAAGGCGTGGACACCATCCGCGTACCGAGCCCGCCGCTGATCCTGATTCCGACCACGGCCGGCACCTCGGCCGACGTCTCGCAATTCGTGATCATTTCCAATCAGCAGGAGCGCATGAAGTTCTCCATCGTCAGCAAGGCAGTGGTGCCGGATGTGTCGCTGATCGACCCCGAAACCACCCTGAGCATGGACCCGTTCCTCTCGGCTTGTACCGGTATCGACGCGCTGGTGCATGCCATCGAAGCCTTCGTCTCCACCGGGCACGGGCCTCTGACCGATCCCCATGCGCTGGAAGCGATGCGCCTGATCAACGGCAACCTGGTGCAGATGATCGCCAACCCGACGGACATCGCCCTGCGCGAGAAAATCATGCTCGGCAGCATGCAGGCCGGGTTGGCGTTCTCCAACGCGATCCTCGGCGCGGTGCATGCCATGTCGCACAGTCTCGGTGGCTTTCTCGACCTGCCCCATGGCCTGTGCAACGCGGTGCTGGTGGAACACGTCGTGGCGTTCAACTACGACTCGGCGCCGGACCGCTTCAAGGTCATCGCCGAGACGTTCGGCATCGACTGCCGGGGCCTCAATCACCGGCAGATCTGCGGGCGCCTGGTGGAGCACCTGATTGCCCTGAAACACGCCATCGGTTTCCACGAAACCCTCGGTTTGCACGGGGTCAGGACCTCCGACATTCCGTTCCTGTCGCAGCACGCCATGGATGACCCGTGCATCCTCACCAACCCGCGTGAATCCAGCCAGCGTGATGTCGAGGTCGTCTATGGCGAAGCCCTCTGACGAGCAACAACGGGCATTGGCCGGCCTGCTCGGATTAGGCAATCATTCGGCGCGCAAGAGCCATTACCCGGAGCTGGCGGCGCGCCTGGATGAACTGGAAGCCGAGCGCAATCGCTACAAATGGTTGTTCGAAAACGCGGTCCACGGGATTTTCCAGGCCAGCCTGCAAGACGGCATGCGCGCCGCCAACCCGGCGATGGCGCGCATGCTTGGCTATCAAGACCCGCAGGAGGTGCTGTTTTCCCTGGCGGACCTGGCGAGCAATCTGTTTGTCGGCGGTGTGCAGGAGCTGGAAAACATTGGCGAAATCCTCACCCACCAGGGCAGCTTGCACGGCTATGAAACCCAGTTGCGGCGCAAGGATGGCAGCCATCTCGACGTGCTGATGAACCTGTTGCTCAAGCCCGGTCAGGAAGGGCTGGTGGAAGGATTCGTCGCCGACATCACCGAGCGCAAACTCGCCCAGCAACGCCTGCAGCAACTCAACGATGAACTGGAGCAGCGCGTAACCGCGCGCACCGATGAGCTGTTGGAAGCCAACCGCAACCTGCAACAACAAATCACCCAGCGTAAGCAGATCGCCAAGGCCTTGCGCGACGCCCGTGACGCCGCGGAGGCCGCCAATCACAGCAAGGACAAATACCTCGCTGCCGCCAGTCACGACCTGCTGCAACCCCTCAACGCCGCACGGTTGCTGATCTCCACCTTGCGTGAGCGCAAGCTGCCCGAAGTCGAGCAGGTGCTGGTCGAACGCACTCACCAGGCACTGGAAGGCGCCGAGGATCTGCTCACCGATTTGCTGGATATCTCAAGGCTCGATCAAGCGGCGGTCAAGCCGGATGTCGCGCTATACCGCCTCGACGAGTTGCTTGGGCCCCTGGTCTCGGAGTTCCAGTCCGTGGCCGAGGCCGCCGGGTTGCGTTTACGGGTGCACATGGGCGACTACGCCATTTGCACGGACCTGCGCCTGATGACCCGGATCCTGCGAAACTTCCTCAGTAATGCCTGCCGCTACACCGACGAAGGCAGCATCCTGCTGGCGGCAAGGCGCCGGGGCGACAAGCTGCGCCTGGAAGTGTGGGACACCGGACGCGGAATTCCGGCCGATCGTCTCGATTCGATCTTCCTCGAATTCAATCAACTGGACGTCGGCCGCGCTGCCGACCGCAAGGGCGTGGGGTTGGGGCTGGCGATCGTCGAGCGCATCGCGAAGATCCTCAACTACCGGATCCAGGTGCATTCACTGCCCGGCCGGGGTTCGATGTTCAGCATTGAGGTGCCGATCTCCCGTGAAGTGCCGTTGCCCATCAGCCTCACGGCGCCTCAATCAGGCACGGGCAATCCATTGCCGGGCCGGCGCTTGCTGGTGCTGGACAATGAAGTCAGCATCTTGCAGAGCATGGGCGCGTTGCTCGGGCAGTGGGGCTGCGACGTCGTCACGGCCACCGATGAAGCCTCGGCGCTGGCAGCCCTGGCCGGCCAGGCCCCGGAACTGATCCTCGCGGACTATCACCTTGACCACGGCGTGGTGGGGTGTGATGTGGTCAGGCATCTGCGCGAGCATTACAACCAGCTGATTCCTGCGGTGATTATCACCGCGGATCGCACGGACCAGTGCCGGCGCGCATTGCAACGGCTCGAAGCGCCGCTGCTGAACAAACCGGTGAAACCCGGCAAGTTGCGAGCGGTGTTGAGTCAGTTGTTGGGAGCGCCAGCTTGAACTTGGCTGCACATTTCGATCATTAAGTTGTCACTTTCGGTCATTGAGTGCTGGCGGTGCGGCTCTTAGTCTGTCGAACATGACTGACGGGGGCCGTAGAGCTTCCGCTTTTTTCCGTGATCGCTCGCTGTGGAGTTACCGATGACCGCCGCTCATTACCCGCACCTGTTGGCCCCGCTGGACCTGGGATTCACCACGTTGCGCAACCGCACCCTGATGGGTTCGATGCACACCGGCCTTGAGGAAAAGCCCGGCGGTTTCGAGCGCATGGCGGCGTACTTCGCCGAGCGTGCCCGTGGCGGTGTCGGCCTGATGGTCACTGGCGGTATCGGCCCGAACGACGAGGGTGGTGTGTATTCCGGTGCAGCCAAGCTGACCACCGAGGAAGAAGCGCTCAAGCACCGCATCGTCACCCGCGCGGTTCATGAGGCGGGCGGCAAGATCTGCATGCAGATCCTCCACGCCGGTCGTTATGCCTACAGCCCGAAACAGGTCGCGCCAAGCGCCATTCAGGCGCCGATCAACCCGTTCAAGCCTAAAGAGCTGGACGAGGAAGGCATCGAGAAGCAGATCAGCGATTTCGTCACCTGCTCGACGCTGGCCCAGCAGGCCGAGTACGACGGTGTCGAGATCATGGGCTCGGAAGGTTATTTCATTAACCAGTTCCTTGCCGCCCACACCAACCACCGCACCGACCGTTGGGGTGGCAGCTACGAAAACCGCATGCGCCTGCCGGTGGAAATCGTCCGTCGCGTACGCGAGGCGGTTGGCCCGAACTTCATCATTATTTTCCGCTTGTCGATGCTCGACCTGGTCGAAGGCGGCAGCAGCTGGGATGAAATCGTGCTGTTGGCCAAGGCCATCGAGCAGGCCGGTGCGACGCTCATCAACACCGGTATCGGCTGGCACGAAGCGCGGATTCCAACCATCGCCACCAAAGTGCCGCGCGCGGCCTTCAGCAAGGTCACGGCCAAGCTGCGTGGCTCGGTGAGCATTCCGCTGATCACCACCAACCGCATCAACACCCCGGAAGTCGCCGAGCAGATCCTCGCCGAGGGCGATGCCGACATGGTTTCCATGGCGCGGCCGTTCCTGGCCGACCCGGACTTCGTCAACAAGGCCGCTGAAGGTCGCGCCGATGAAATCAACACCTGCATCGGTTGCAACCAGGCGTGCCTGGACCACACCTTCGGCGGCAAGTTGACCAGTTGCCTGGTCAACCCGCGTGCCTGCCACGAAACCGAACTCAACTATGTGCCGGTGCAGCAGGTCAAGAAAATCGCCGTGGTCGGTGCCGGGCCTGCCGGCTTGTCTGCCGCGACCGTGGCGGCCGAGCGTGGCCATGCGGTGACGCTGTTCGATTCGGCCAGCGAAATCGGCGGTCAGTTCAACGTCGCCAAACGCGTGCCGGGCAAGGAAGAATTCTTCGAGACCTTGCGTTATTTCGGTCGCAAGCTGCAGACCACCAACGTCGAGGTGTGCCTGAACACCCGTGTCGATGTGGCAAAGCTGGTCGAGGGCGGCTACGACGAGATCATCCTGGCTACCGGCATTGCGCCGCGGTTGCCGGCGATTGAGGGCGTGGACAATGCCAAGGTGCTGAGCTACCTGGACGTGCTGCTTGAGCGCAAACCGGTGGGCAAGCGTGTCGCAGTGATCGGTGCCGGCGGTATCGGTTTCGACGTCTCGGAGTACCTGGTTCACCAGGGCCAGGCCACCAGCCTGAACCGCGATGAGTTCTGGAAGGAGTGGGGCATCGATACGCACCTTGAAGCACGCGGCGGTGTCGCCGGGATCAAGGCGGCCCCCCATGCCCCGGCCCGCGAAGTGTTCCTGCTGCAACGCAAGAAATCCAAGGTCGGCGACGGCCTCGGCAAGACCACTGGCTGGATTCATCGCACGGGATTGAAGAACAAGAAAGTGCAGATGCTCAACAGCGTCGAGTACCTGAAGATCGACGACGAAGGCCTGCACATCCGCATTGGCGAAACCGGTGAACCGCAGGTGCTGGCGGTGGACAATATCGTGATCTGCGCCGGGCAGGACCCGTTGCGCGAGTTGCAGGACGGCCTGGTGGCGGCGGGGCAGAACGTGCATCTGATCGGCGGCGCGGATGTCGCGGCGGAGCTGGATGCCAAGCGGGCGATCAATCAGGGATCGCGGTTGGCGGCCGAGTTGTAATTCGCAGGCCCCGCGTGCCAATGGCCTTCGCGAGCAGGCTCGCTCCCACATTGGATCTGTGTCGTTCAGAGAACCCTCGTGGGAGCGAGCCTGCTCGCGATAGCTGCTTATGAGCGATTAGAATGCTGACTCTTCATGAGCTCAATCAGGCGCCAATGTTTTCTTCTGCTTCCAACTGGCTACCCCAAGCCCCCTTCGAGTCCCTCCATCTTGACTGGCTCAAAACCGCCGACATCGAAGTCGCCATCCTGCGCCTGGACCAGATCGACCCACTGATCAGCGGCAACAAATGGTTCAAACTCACCGAACATCTCAAAGCCGCTGACCAGTGCGGCGCCAAAGGCATCATCAGCCTAGGCGGCGCGCATTCCAATCACCTGCATGCGCTGGCCGCTGCCGGCAAGCGTTTCGGTTTCGCCACGGTTGGCCTGTTACGCGGACACGCTCAACAAACGCCGACGGTGAATGATTTGCAGGCGTTCGGCATGCAACTGCACTGGCTCGGTTATGGCGGTTATCGGGCGCGGCACGAGGCGGGTTTCTGGGAGCCGTGGCAGGTGCAGTATCCCGATCTGCTTGCGGTCCCGGAAGGCGGCGGCGGGTTGCCGGGGGCACAGGGTTGCGTGCAACTCAAGGCATTGGCCTGTCGGCAACTGGACGCACTGGGCTGGAGCGGCTACGACGGTTGGTGGCTGGCCTGCGGAACCGGCACGACCTTGGCCGGCCTGGTCCTGGCCGAGGCGGGAGAGCACCCGGTTTATGGCGCCCTGGCGGTGCCCGGTGATCATGGCGTGGCACAGCAGGTCGCAAGGATTGTGGAGGAGGCGGGCGTGAATCATCGGTCTTATGAACTGTTCGACGCCAGCCGTGGAGGCTTTGCCAAGGTCGACCCGCCGTTACTCGAATTCATCGCGCGCACCGAACAAGCCAGTGGCATTGCCCTGGAACCGCTGTACACCGGCAAGGCATTGCTGGCGCTCCGGCAGCAGGTCGAGGCGGGGAAGTTTGCCCCCGGTACGCGACTGATCTTTATTCACACGGGTGGTTTGCAAGGCCTGCGGGGTTTCAATCCACAAGCCTGATACGGGGTGATCTCAAGTATCCCTGTTCACCCGCTTGGGCATCATCCGCAACAAGGTGTTATCGCCCACCACATAGTGATGATACAGCCCGGCGATGGCGTGCAGGCCGATCAGCCAATAACCGATGGTGCCACCGAGTTCGTGCCAGCCCTCGATCTGCTTGGCCAGGTCCTTGTCCTGCGCGATCAAAAGGGGCAGGTCGAAGCCGTAGAACATCACCTGGTTACCTTTGGCGCTGGTGACCAGCCAACCCAGTATTGGCATGGCGATCATAAATATGTAGAGCGCCCAGTGCATCAATTTGGCCAGCATGGTTTGCCACTTGGGCGAGGCCGGGAAGATCTGCGGTGCCGGGCCTAGGCTGCGGGCGAACAAGCGTAGCCAGACCAGCACGAATACGGTCAGGCCAAGCATGAAGTGCGATTCCACGATCAGCGTGCGACCACCGCTACCCTTGGGAAAGAGGCCGCGCAGCTCGATGCAGGCGTAAACCACTGCCAGCAGGACCAGCATCAACCAATGCAGCGCGATCGAGACGGTGCTGTAGCGCGCGTCGGAATTTTTCCACGGCATACGGTGTTCCTCACAGGGGGGGTGTAACCACCGTTAACTGTAATCCTGTTTCACCGGGTTTGCCTGAGGCTATTTGACGCTGAATGCTCTGTAGGAGCTGCCGCAGGCTGCGATCTTTTGACTTTTTAAGATCAAAAGATCGCAGCCTGCGGCAGCTCCTACAAAGGGGGGCGGTGAGTCAGTTACTTTGCGGCATCTCGCCGTTGGCCAAGCGCTTATTGATGTCGGCAATCACTTCTGGCAAGTCGGTGATGGTGTCGATCATGTAGTGCGGGCGCGAACCTTCGAACAAGGCGTGGATGCGCTTGCGTTCGCTGTCCAGTGTGTCGCTGTCCAGGGCGCGATAGCCTTCATAGTCCAGCCCCAGCGCGTTGCCCGAACAGATCAGCGCCACGGTCCACATGCCGGCACGACGGCCTTCGAGAATGCCCGGTACGGTGTCGTCGATCTTCACGCAAGCGGCGACATCGTCGATGCCCAGGGCGATCACGTTGGCCAATGCCTGAGCTGGCCATGGACGGCCGTTCGGCACTTCGTCGGTGGCGACCACGTGGTCGGCCACGTAGCCGTTGGTGGCGGCCAGTTCGACGACTTTATCCATGACCTGTTTCGGATATCCCGAGCAGGAGCCAATCTTGATCCCCTGTTGGCGCAGGTTGGCGATGGTGTCCAGGGCGCCGGGAATCAGCGCCGAGTGTTCGGCGATTTTCTCGATCTGCAGTGGCATGAAACGCTGGTAGATGGCGGTGACGTCATCGTCGGTCGGCGTACGGCCGAACACCTTGCGATAGCGCTCGGCGACTTGCGGCTGATCGCACAGGGTGCGGATGTGGTCCCACTTGCCCATGCCCATCGGGCCACGGGCTTCTTCAATGGAGACCTGGACGTCGAACTCGGCGAAGGCCTCGACGAAAATCTGCGTGGGCGCGAACGAGCCGAAGTCGACCACGGTGCCGGCCCAGTCGAGGATGGCGGCTTGCAGTTTGGTTGGGGTGGTGTAGTTCATGGTGATCAAGTCCTGTGGCAACTGGCTAAATGGAGAGCTGCTTTTTGTGGGAGCGAGCCTGCTCGCGAAGGCGGAGTGTCAGTCGACATCATCGTTGAATGTCAGGACGCTTTCGCGAGCAAGCCCGCTCCCACAGGGGAAAGTGGTGGGGGTTAGATTTCGAGTACTTCCATCTCGCGCAGCACTTCGGCAATCGCCGCCACCGCTTCGCGCATTTCCGAAGGTTGCACATGGCCGATACACCCGACGCGGAACGTCTCGACCTGGGTCAGCTTGCCGGGGTAGAGGATGTATCCCTTGGCCTTGACCCGTTCGTAGAACGCCTTGAACTGATAACGCGGGTCTTTCGGTGCATGGAAGGTCGCGATGATCGGCGCCTGGATGGCGGCCGGCAGGAAGCTGCGCAGGCCGAGCGCGGCCATCTCTTCCATCAGGGCCTGGCAGTTCGCGGCGTAGCGCTGGTGCCGGGCTGGCAGGCCACCTTCTTCGTTGTATTGCAGCAGGGCTTCGTGCAGCGCCGCGACCACGTGGGTCGGCGGGGTGAAGCGCCATTGCCCGGTCTTGGTCATGTAGGTGTGCTGGTCGTGCAGGTCCATCGCCAGGGAGTGCGAGTTGCCGGCGGCGTTGGCCAGGGATTCTTTGCGGGCGAAAACGAACCCCATGCCCGGCACGCCTTCCAGGCATTTGCCGGAAGCGGCGATCAGCGCATCGAACGGCACCTGTTGCGCGTCCACCGGCAGCGCGCCGAAGGAGCTCATGGCATCGATGAGCAGGCGCTTGCCGTGTTGCGCGACCACCTGGGCGATTTCCGGCAGCGGATTGAGGATGCCGGTGCTGGTTTCGCAGTGAATCAGGGCAACGTGGGTGATGCCATCGTCGGCCCGCAGCAGGCGGTCGACGTCGGCAGCGGTGGTTGGTTCGTCTTCGGCGGTTTCGAACGTACTGAACGAGCGGCCCAGCACTTCGCAGATCTTCGCCAGGCGCTTGCCGTAGGCACCGTTGATCAGCACCAGGATCTTGCCGTCGCGTGGCACCAGCGTGCCGATCGCCGCTTCGACGGCGAAGGTGCCGCTGCCTTGCAAGGGCACACAGTGGTGGCTGGCCGCGCCGTTGATGATCGCCAGCAGTTGTTCGCACAGGCTGGCGGTCAGCTGGTTGAAACGGTCATCCCATGAACCCCAGTCAACCATCATCGCCTGGCGGGTGCGGGCCGACGTCGTCAACGGGCCGGGGGTGAGCAGGATGGGGGCGGCAGTACTCATTCTCGTGTCCTCGCAATCGATGGGATCAAGCTACGGGGCTTAAATTGCAATTTGCCGAGCTATCAATCAAATTGTTTGTTGTTATGCCAGCCATCAGTGAGACTTATTCATGAACCTGTTTCAGCTTCGTGCCTTCGATGCCGTGGCCCGTGAGGGCAGCTTCACTCGCGCCGCTGCTCGACTGTTCATCAGCCAGCCGGCGGTCACCGGGCACATCAAGGCGCTGGAGGAGCACTACCAGATCACCCTGTTGCGCCGCACCGCGCGACGTGTGGAGCTGACGGAGGAGGGCACCCGCCTGGCGGCGATCACCCGGGCGATGTTCGGTCTGGCCGAAGAAGCGCAAGCGATGCTGGAGGCCAACCGGCAGTTACTGACCGGGCGCCTGGAAGTGGCGGCGGACGGTCCGCACATGGTCATGCCGATGCTCGCGAGCCTGCGTGCGCGTTATCCGGGGATCACCGTGAACCTGCGCTTGGGCAATGCCCAGGAAACCCTGGCGGCGCTGTTGTCCGAGCATGCCGACGTGGCGGTATTGACCGAGGTCGAACCGCGCAAGGGCCTGCACTTGCAGGCCCTGAGCGAATCACGGATATGCGCGCTGGTACCCGAGGGGCATCCCTGGGCGCGGCGCACCAAAGGCGTACCGCTCAAGGATCTGGACCAGGTGATCATGGTGTTGCGTGAACCGAGTTCGATCACCCGGCGTACCTTCGATGACGCCTGCGTACAGGCGAAGGTCAATCCGCGGGTGTTGCTGGAGCTGGACAGCCGCGAAGCGGTGACCGAGGCGGTCGCTGCCGAGTTGGGGGTGGGCGTGGTGTCGTCGGTGGAGGTCAGCCATGACCCGCGGGTGGCGGCGGTGCCGATCATCGGGGAGGGGTTGGTCAATCGGCACATGATGGGGTGCATGGAGCGGCGGCGGGACTTGCGTTTGATCCAGGCGTTTTTCGGCTTGGCGCCTTCCAGGTAGACCGAGTCGTCTGCCTTCGCGAGCAGGCTCGCTCCCACAGTGGTTTTGTGTGCGACAAAAATCCCTTGTGGGAGCGAGCCTGCTCGCGAAGGGGCCTGGCCTGCCTACACCAGACTTTCGCGAACCATCTCCAGGAAAGTCGCCACAATCCGCCGCGAGCTCTGTTCGCGCAAGCACACCAGCGTTTCCGTCAACCGCCGTTTGCAATCGGTGATCGGCAACGCGCATACCCGTGAGTCGGCGCCGAATTCAGCCGCCGAGACCACGCCAATCCCGATTCCCACCACCACCGCCTCACGGGCGGCTTCCCGACCTTCGACCTGGATCGCCGGACGAATGCGGAACCCGGCGCCGGCCATTTCTTCTTCCAGGGTCTGGCGGGTCACCGAACCGATTTCGCGCAATACCAGCGGCGTGTCGTCCAGGTCCGCGAGGGTGATGGATTGGCGATCCGCCCACGGGTGATTGCGCGACACGAATGCCACCATCGGGTCATTGCGCAGCGGCAGCGAGATCAATCGTTCGTCGCTCACCTCGCGACCGAGCAACGCCAGGTCGGCCTGGTAATTGAACAATCGGAACAGCGACTCATCGGTGTTGCCGGTTTCGATCTTCACGCTGATGCCGGGGTAGCGTTCGCAGAAGCGCGCGATCTGTGGCAGTACATGCACCGGCGCATCCACCGCCAGAATCAGGCTGCCGGTCTGCAATGCCTGGGAGTCCTGCAACAATTCCTGGGCCTCGGCTTCGATCACGAACAGTTTCTGGGTGACGGCCAACAAGCGCTCGCCCAGGTCGGTGAGGCGTACCGAGCGTTTGTTGCGGTGGAACAGCAAAACACCGTAGCGTTCTTCGAGTTTGCGCACCTGGTCGGAAATCGCTGGCTGGGTGAGAAACAACCGTTCGGCGGCTTTGGTGAAGTTGCCATGCACGGCCACGGCATGGAAGGCTTTGAGTTGGGCGTGGGAAACCGACATGGGAATCTCCAGTAACAAGCTGCGCTTATTTTGGAAATACGATAAAGCGATTTCACTTATTAATCAGTAATTGTTTCTATTCATCTCAGGTTCCGTGACTGCTCGGTCGAGCAGCGCGGATGCCATGAGCCCTTGCGTGCAAGACACAGGACTCATCTGACCGGAATCGCCCATAGGGACAAGGTGATTTCGCAGTGCTCAACAATAAGAACACAGGCGTTTTCTTTCAGATCTGCCGGCACACTCATACCCTGAGGTCAGAACCACAATGAACCAGCATATCGGCACCCTCAAACGTTGGCGCGTGCAGATCTTCGCGATCACCTGGCTTGCCTACGCCGCTTTCTACTTCACCCGCAAAGCATTTTCCGTGGCCAAGCTCGGCATCGGCGAAGACCCGACCTTCATGCTCGACAAGATGGCCATGGCCAACCTCGACGCGATCTACCTGACCGCCTACGCCATCGGCCAATTCACCTGGGGCATCCTGGCGGACCGCTTCGGGCCGCGGGTGGTGGTGCTGGGTGGGTTGCTGATTTCCGCCGCAGCGGCACTGGTGATGGGCAGTTTCGCCACCTTGCCAATCTTCGCCACCTGCATGCTGATCCAGGGCCTGGCGCAGTCCACCGGTTGGTCAGGGTTGTGCAAGAACCTTGGCAGTTTCTTTCCCGCCCAACAGCGCGGGCAGGTGCTGGGACTGTGGAGTTCCTGCTACGCCTTCGGCGGCCTGGTGGCATCGCCGTTTGCCGGCTGGTGGGCCTATACGCTGATCGGCAGCTGGCATGCGGCGTTCATTTCCAGTGCGGCGGTGGTTGGGCTGGTCGCCGTGCTGTTTTTTATTTTCCAACGCAATACACCGCAAGACGTCGGCTTGCCGGCGGTTGAGCCGGAGCCGCAGCTGACCGTCGAGGAGGCCCATGCCCAAAGCAAGATCAGCCTGTGGGAGCCGTTGAAGGACATCCTGCGCAACCGCACGGTGCTGGTGCTGGGGTTGGCGTATTTCATGCTCAAACCGGCGCGCTACGCGATTCTGCTCTGGGGCCCGGTGATCGTTTTCGAACAGATGCCCTCGGTGGGCAAAGTCGGCGCGGCGATCATTCCTACCGCGTTCGAACTGGCCGGCTTGCTCGGGCCGATCATGCTCGGCCTGGCCTCGGACAAACTCTTCGGCGCCCGGCGCATGCCGGCCTGCGTGCTGAGCCTGTTGGCATTGACCGTGTCCCTGGGGTTTTTCATGGGCGCGCTGCACAGCGGTAGCGTGGTGCTGGTGGTGGCCCTGCTGTTCGTCATGGGCCTGACGCTCTACGGACCTGACTCGATGATCAGCGGTGCGGCCGCCATCGACTTCGGCACCGCCAAGGCGGGTGCCACGGCGGCGGGTTTCGTCAACGGTTGCGGTTCGGTCGGGGCGATTCTCGGTGGGTTGCTACCAGGCTACTTCGACACCGTGACCGTCTTCATCGTCTTTGCCGGCTGCGCGTTGTTCTCTGCCGTGGTACTCATCCCGCACTGGAACAGCCGCCCCGCGGGCCAAGGTAGCCACCAGGCCCGCGTGCCCAATCAGGCGATCACCATAAAACCCCTGCGCACCTGAACGGTCACTCGGGGTCGGTGCGATTGATCAGCCAGTCGAGCAGCAGGCGGGTGTCGCTGTGGCGGGTATCGGTGCGTACCGCTGGTGGGCTGCGCAGCTGCCCACCGCTGGCGCAGAACACCGGGCGGTCGGGGTCGCTGTCGAGAAAACTGACCCAACCATCGCTGCCGGCCATTGGCAGCTGGCTCGGCTCCCCGGGGGCAGGGGACATTGCCAGCGCGACAGGCAGCCAGAGGCCGCTGCTCGCCTTGGGATCAACCTCCGCGCCTGGCCACAAAGTAGCCAGCAGGCGGCCTTGATCATCCTGTTTTGCGCGCTGCCCGGGCAGGCCATGGACCCGGGCGGCTTGGAAGCCAGGGATGCGCGGCCTGGCCTGGTCCAAGGGTGGGCGAAATACCGTCGACCAGGGAATGGCCGTGAACTGATTTTGATAGCGCCGGGCAATGCTGTCCTGAGACAGGATCGAACCCTGCTGGCCCTGATGCCGCGCCTGAAAGACCAGCCATTGGTCGTTGAACCCCGGCACGGGATGCTCGGCTATCTGCACGATGCGTGCGCTGCGTAACAGGCCTTGATTGCTTTTTCCATGCAGCTGCAATTGCTGGCAACGCATACGCTGCAGATCGCGGCGCTCGAGTTGATCTCGATGACGTTGCTCCTGGGAAGGGCCGGGTGCGAAGGTGTGGGAAAAAGCGTGATTGGCCGCACCTTCATCGACCGCAGTTCCACGATTTTTCGCCGCCACTCGTGGGTAAACGGCTTGTGAGTCATGGCGCTGGAACAACTCGCTGATCACAGGCGTAGCGCCATCGCCCGGTTCATCGCCCTGGAAAGGCATCAGCAGCGGCTCCTGGGGAAAGCTCATGTTGTCGTCGGCCAACACCAGTACATGACTGTCACGCCGGTGTTCGAAGTGATAGTGAATGCCTTCCTCCTCGCACAGGCGCTGCAGCAAGGCCAAGTCGGTTTCCTCGTACTGAATGCAAAAAGGCCGCAGGGGATACTGCCCGTCTGCCAGCTCCAGGCGATAGCTGTCGGCGGGCAGGTCATGTTCCTCCAGCAGCTGGCGCAGGATCATCGGCACGCTGAGGTGCTGGAAGATCCGCCGCGATGGGTATCGATCCAGCGCTTGAAGGGCCGGCACCAGGACCAGTTTATAGCTCACCCGTCCTTGCCCCCGGTGTTCGCAGCTGGCGCTGTGCAATACGCCATGAATGCCCTGGCCTTGCCCAAGGTCGAGCAACGCCGATTGTTGCAGCAGCCGTTCAAGGTTGAGGGCCGGTGCCAGGCCGATCACGTCGATATCGAATCGATAGGGTTGGTTGAGGGCCTCGTGCCCACTGAACTGCACTACTTGCAAACTCAGGTGGTCGTCGAGGAGTGTCAGGGTGTAGGGACTTTCCTTGTCGTTGTGCATCGGACGCGCTTCTACCATGGAGTACGGCCACAGAGAGTACGAAACCCGCATGCCTTGTGGACATCGCCAATCGAAATTTCAGAATTGCCCTACAACCATCGGTAAAGATGCCGATCCTTGTATGAGCCTGAGATTTTTTGGTCGATTGCCAACTTTAGGCCGTATAAACTTGGCGCCATGCGTCGGCCAATAGATGTTTCGGCGCCATAGACAAGAGAGTGAGTAATGGGCGCACAGTGGAAGGTTAAACACAAAGAAGCGGCAGCCAACGCCAAGGGCAAGATCTTCGGCAAACTGGTGAAGGAAATCACCATTGCTGCGCGCAACGGTGCCGATACCGCCACCAACGCACACCTGCGTCTGGTGGTCGAACAGGCCAAGAAAGCTTCGATGCCAAAGGAAACCCTGGATCGCGCCATCAAGAAAGGCGCCGGTCTGCTGGGCGAAACCGTGCAATACCATCGCGTGACCTATGAAGGCTTCGCGCCACACCAGGTGCCGCTGATCGTCGAGTGCGTAACGGACAACATCAACCGTACCGTCGCTGAAATCCGCGTTGCTTTTCGCAAGGGCCAACTGGGCGCTTCCGGTTCGGTGGCTTGGGACTTCAACCACGTGGGCATGATCGAGGCCTCGCCGGACACTCCGGACGCCGATCCGGAAATGGCTGCCATCGAAGCCGGTGCCCAGGATTTCGAACCGGGCGAAGACGGCGCGACGCTGTTCCTGACCGAACCTACGGACCTGGACGCGGTACAAAAAGCCCTGCCTGAGCAAGGTTTCACCGTGTTGTCGGCCAAGTTGGGCTACCAGCCGAAGAACCCGGTCAGCGGCCTGAGCGACGAGCAGATGGCTGAGGTCGAAGCGTTCCTTGAAGGGCTCGATAACCATGACGACGTGCAGGATATGTTTGTCGGCCTGGCGGGTTGATTTGCGCCCTCGCGGCGACTGAAAAAACAACCCCGTAGGAGCCAGGCTTGCCGGAGAAGGCCGACCTATGTTTTGTTGACTGCGTACATATCCATTCCTGCGGTAACGGCCGCTTATGGTTTCGCTCTTACAGCGAGTCACTTGGAAAAACGGAACGCCGCCCGGCCCTAAGTAACCAAGGGCTCCTGCCCCTGACGTTCGGTGGCTCGCTAAGGCTCGCCATACCCTCGCTCCGGTCCTGCTCCGTGGGTCGCCGCGATGGGCCATCCATGGCCCAGCGCGGCTAAACC
>NZ_JBYTEO010000096.1:0-19178 GCF_058791355.1 Pseudomonas sp. EB271-G4-1 | reverse complement strand
GGCGTGCCGTGGGCAGCGCGGTAATCCAGGCGGCCGAGCTCGCGGGTCAGTTCGTTGAGGGCGAGGAATTGTTCGTCGTGGGTGGAGGATTGTTGCAGGGTCGCCAGGGAGGTTTGCACCTGGGCAATGTGTACGCGGTTACTGGCGAAGGACAGCATCATCCCGGCGCCCCAGGCCAGAGTCAGGGCGAGCATCAGGGTTTGCGCGATGCGGGTCACGGGCCAGCCGAGGCGCTCAGGGCGAACCCTTTTGTCATCGAGCACGCCGTCCCAGGGTGGTGTGGCGTGCCAAAGGTTATCCGTATTTTCTTTAGTTTCTTGACCCCCCTGCACCGGCAGGCTGAACCACAACCCGCGTAACGGCACGCCACGGTCGAACACCCGGAACAACGGCGCAAGAACTTGCCGCCAACGGGCAATGCCCTCGGCCTGCAAATCGCGGGACAGACGCAGCAGGAAGTCATGGTTCATCGCGCCCCGTATCTGCACCCAACCACCGTCGCGCAGGGGTTGCACCAGGCTCTCCAGCCCGCTTTCCAAGGCCAGCGGCGTCACCTGTGACGGTAGCCAACAACCGATGGCCTGGGTCTGGCGCTTGTTCTGTTCCCATCCACTGTCGCAGACCTGCCACAGGTGCAGCGGCAACTGCCAGCGCAATTGGCGCGCCAGGTCTTGCAGGTGACGCACACCGGCGTCCATCGCGCTGGCTTCCATGCTCTGCTCTTTGTTCAAGGCCCAGATCACGCCGTCGAGACCGCGCCAGCGGCTCAGGCCTTGCCACCGGGCGAAGCGCTCATCATCGAATTTGCTCTGCGCGCTGCCGCCCCAAAGCAGGATCGTGTCGTGGCCTGCGAGCCATAGTTTTTTGTCTAGCTCGGGCACGATGGCGCTGATCTGATCGGGTTCGCCGACGACCAGCAACAGGCGGACTTTGCGGCGCCAAAGGAAACCGTGATTTTCGTGCAGGTGTTCCTTTAACTTAGCGACCCATGAATCGTCGTCCGGAACGGGCTCTTTGCTGAATGGCGAAATCGGCGCATCAACAGCCGCGCCCGTCACGCGCATCGCCCGTGCCACCGCCAATCGATCCCAGGCGAGCAATATCACCGGGCAGAACCAGCACAAGGCAAACCAGCTTCCACCCCCCCACAGCGCCAACGATTTGAGGGGCAGCCTTGGCCAGCCGAAGTACTCGTGGGTCAAGTCGTACAGCAGACAACCGAACACCACCACGACCGTCACGACCAGCAGATAGCCCAATCCCACCTTGATCAGAGAGCCTTCGCTCGCTTGCTTATTCATTGCCATGAGGCACCGCCATTCCAATAGCCAATCGATCGTTTCCGTCCTGACTCAGCCAACCACAAGGTTGTCCGGCCTCCTTTGCCTGCAACAACGCCAGGGACATGCCGATGAAAGGCGCCAATTGCGCCAACACGCCCCAGTACCCGGACAATTGATGTTCGCCAGACTGCCAGCCACCTTTCAGGAAAGTGCCCTGGCTGGTTTTATCCAGCGCCAGGCAATCGGGCGGTGCTGCGTCCAACCCGGCATAGCGCTGGATCTGTACACAGAGCTCAGCGGGCGACTCGTCGAGCTCACTCAACAAGTACTCGCTCCTGTGCAATAACTGGCGACCCTGGTGGCTCACCAGCCAGAGAAATCCAGCTTCACCGGGAAGATCCGGCTCGCCAGCGCTCTGCACCGAGACCACCCCGGCGCAAAGCAACCAATCCGCCTCATCGCGACAGTCGTGATGAAACGCATCAATGAGCGTGTCCAGATCGGCCAGGTCATCCAAAGGCATGCGCGCTTCGGGTAACACCACGTCGCCCTTGGCCACGGCCTTCAAGTACGCACTTTGACTGGCCTCATCCCCGATCCACGCAATCCCGCGCAACGACGGCCAGCGTTGTTTCAACTCGGGGAGTTCAAGCGTCATCCTGGCCAGGCGCCGGGCCAATGCTGGCGCACGCTCACTGGACGAACCCAGCGACACCGGGCAGCGCAACATGCGCTGTGTAGCGCCGTCGGGCTTCGATGGCTTGGGGGCGGGAACACCGGCCATCAAGCCGATGTAATGTATTTGCTCATCGCCCACGGGCCCCAGGAGCAGCACGTGTTCCACCGGCAAACCCAAGCGGCGACGTCCCCACCAACGCTGCACCGCAGCCTCCACCGTGCGTCGATACACATCGCGGTTAAACAGGCAGATTTGCCACCCCAACACGCGCAGCGCTAGGGCCAACACCCAGCAAAAAGGCATGACTGCACTCCACATCCACAGTTCTCCCCTTGGCTGCTCCTCTGGCCATAACGACAACAAAACCGCCGACTGCAACCCCCAGAGCAACAGCAAAACCAGCCACCAACGGCGCCAATGCGGTTCATGCGGTTCGACAAGGTCCGGGTATTGCGGCGCGCGGTTCATGGCGCCACGACCATGAACGAAGCCGCAAGCGAGCTGACCAGGGTGCAACCGCAATCACACTCATACCCGTGCAGGGCCACGAGCCTGCCGTCCATGATCGCCACCGAGGTACCCTCCGCGATGCGCGTCATGCCGTGCAAATCGCAGCGAGCCTGATCCCCCACGCAGGCAACCGGTTGGCCGAATGCCTCGTAGTGACCTTCAAGCACTTCACCACCGAAAGGGCTCATCGAGTCCCCCACACGTACCAGAGGCAACATCAGACGACCTCCCCGGTGAGTTCGAACAGACTGCCGGCCTCGCGCAGAAAGGCGGTGGTGCGGTCGATGCGTTGCGCATAGTCTTCCTGGGCAATCTGTTGCTTCAGCTCAGCCGCCACCTGGCCAATATGCGCCGTCGGCTTCAGCAACTGCGCGGCCTCCGGCAGGAACGGCAGCGCTACACCGCGCGCCTTGTCGATCACTTGATAGCCGATCGTGGCGCCACCGATGCCCGCGACCACCCCACCAACCCCGCCCAGCGCCCCACCCCGCTTAATGCCGTACACCGTGGCGCCGGCCAGCATCGCAACGCCCAGTATTCGCCCGGCCACTACCACCGGTGACAGGTCCCGGCTGTTGTCATTGCCGAAATACGTCATGCGATAGAAGAAGTAGCCCGCCCATATCTCACGCGAACCCAACGCGTCATGCATGAACCAGGCACGTGAGTCGTGTATCTGGTCATCGAACAACGCGACCACCAGCGCCATGCGCGGGTCCTTGCTGGGCGTGCCCCGGGCATCGCTGAACAATTGTTTGGTGCGCCGTTCACCTGCCGCCTTGATCGCAGCGTGGTCCTGCAACTCATCGTTTTCGTTGAGCAGATAGATGGCGTCGCGCAACAGCACATCGGTGATCGTGCCGACCGCACTGGTCTGCTGACGGTCGAAGCCCTTGTAGTCGCGCTTGAACTCCGCAGCCGCCTGGCTGAGTTGGGTCTTGTCGATCTGCGGTTCATAGATGGGCGGGCCGGGGTGGTTCGTCGCCGCCTGGGGCGTTTTCAGCCGATCGGCGAAGACGATTTTTTTCTGCTTTTCATAGGCCTCGCGTTGATCACTGGTATCGAAGACAGTGACTTCATTGGCCTGGGTGAAGAACGGCTGATGCCTGTAGCTGTCGTTATTCTGCAACGGGTCATCGGCGTAACGACCGATGCGCCAACCGGTGATCCAGCCCAGTTGATCGGCCAGTGTTTCTTCCACGGTGATGCTGAGTTGCTGTGGTTTGTACTCCCAGGGTTTTGTGTGGGTGGGGGTGTCGGTGGTGATGCCTGGGAGGGTGTGGCGCCAGGCGTTGAAGCGTTCGATTGTTTGCTGACTAACCACAAACTCTGACAAGGTTTGCGGCCCCATTTCGCGCCATGCCTTATATGGCTCTAATGTTTTTGGTAGCACCGTTTCCGGCACCTGCAACGGCGCGCCGGCGGCGAAGGCTTCGGCATACATGTCGTGCAGGGCAATTTGCGATACCAGTTCATCCGTACCACCGCGAGCCTTGCCCTGGTCATTCTGCGGATAACCACCCCCAACATCAGAATGCACACCGGGGTACACCACTTCATAGGTATGGAGCGGGTACTGACCGTCCTCGTTGCGGATCGAGTCCAGCGGAAAACACGAGCGCTGCTCGAAGGCCGCGACGAAGTGCCGGCAGCATTTGACGAATTTAGGAAATTTCGCGGCGTCAGGTAACAACTGACTGTCATCGGCCCAGTCCATGTGACCCGCAAAAAAAGGCGCCGCATGGGCGATGCCGACCGAGGCGACGGTGTCTAGCACACCGAGAAATTCGATGCTGACCGGCAAGCCGATCAGACGTTGCTCAGGAAGCTGGGCCCCGGTCGGGGTGTCGAACAACTGGCTCAGCCAGTTCACGAAAGTACGAGCTTCCGCCGCCCCGCGCGAGAATCCGTACACGTACAGTTTGACTGCCAATACTTTAGGCTGCAGGGACTTTTCTTTACAGGCCTCCAAGGGGCCCAAAAGCCCATGCATGACTCGTCGTCGTTTGCCTTCCCCCAGGCCGCTCATCAGCGGTGCCTGCCAGGTGCTCATGGCATTGACTGCTTTTTTCCTGTCGGCTTTGGACAACTCTTTCTTAGTTAATGCAAACCTCAGCGCATGGGCCAATGACACCAATGCCCAATTGATGCGATCTTCACCACCCGTCGCATACCTCAGCCCCTCCGCGCTGTAATCCAGTTCGCCAATTTCGGGAAAGGGAGTACCTACACCAGGCATGTAAATAGAAAAAAAGCCCTCTTTTTCTGCCTGTTCACCCCTGAGCGACGCATGAAAAAGCTTGGCAATATTACTGGGGTGGTTTTTCTTGGTATCGTTATCTTCATTATTGTTAGTACCATCGAAAAACAAACTGATATGCAAACTTTGAACGCATTCGAACCGCTGGGACCTCCCTTTGGAGTTGACCTGTTGATGGTGACTGTCTTCCTCGGCAGTTTGCTTGTCGCAGTTGCAAGTCACCGTAAGAACTTCCCCCGGCAAACGCCCTACCACGGGAAAAGCGGGCGGTGCCCAGACCTTAGCACTCAGATTATTTTTTACTTCGGACATACAGCTGGCTCCTTCATCCGCTTAGGTTCTTTAATAGGGTTATTGGGTGACCCGTACCCCCAGCACGAAGTTGTAACTTTTATTTGATTGCAACTTAAAAAATGCACACTCAAACCACAAGAGTCCGTACCTTGCCACTCGGGGATATCCACCGTGGCGCTGTAGTGCTTATATTTAGCTTTATGTTCCAATTGAGCCAGCCGATATCCCTCTGGATCAGATGGCCACTTCGAGTACGCAAATTGATCGGTATCCACCTCCCACTCAATGTAAGCCTTTAAACCAGGCCTCCATTTAATTGGCATGACAATACAGCAAGAACTTCCGCCGCCACCGTATGCTCTATAACCATTGACTGAAAACCAATTGATCGCATGCAAGGTATGGTTAACCGCTTTTAGATTCCCTCCCGCCATTTCGTTGTCCGCTGTGGAGCATCCAACCAACGTCAACACAAACACACCCAACAACCATCGAACCCAGGTTACTTTCATTGTCGATCCCCCAACACCGGAAAGATGGGCGATATCCAGACCTTAACGCTCGAGTTAATTTTTACTTCGGGCATACGGATGGCTCCTTCATTCCCATAGGTACTCTGATCGGATAACTAGGTGAACTGGGTGCCCAGCAAGAAGTCGTAACCTTTACCTGGTTACAGGTGAAAAAATGCACTTTAAGATCACATGACTCCACTCCCGGCCACTCTGGAATATCCACCTTGGTGCTGTAACGTTTAAAATTCGCTTCATGCGCAGCCCACGCATCTTCATCGAACCCATACCCAGTAGTTTTTCTTTTTATTTTTGCAAACGGTTCCGGGTCAACTTCCCATTCAATATGCGCCTTCAAGCCAGGACGCCATTTAGTCGGCATGATAATGCAGCAAGAACGTCCCCCACCCCCGTCGGCCCGGTAACCATTCACCGAGAGCCAATTGATATTGCTAAGCGTATGATTAACCGCTTGTATATTTCCTCCCGCCATTTCGTTATCCGCTGTGGAACATCCAACCAACATCAACACAAACACACCCAACAACCATCGAACCCAGGTTATTTTCATTGTCGATTCCCCAGCACCGGAAAGACGGGCGATATCCAGACCTTAGCCCTCAAGTTAATTTTTACTTCGGGCATACGGAAGGCTCCTTCATTCCCATAGGTACTCTGATCGGATAATTAGGTGAACTGGGTGCCCAGCAAGAAGTCGTAACCTCTACCTGGTTACAGGTGAAAAAATGCACCTTAAGATCGCATGACTCCGTTCCTGGCCACTCTGGAATATCTACGACCGCGGCGTACCGTCGATAATTGGCGGAGTGTTTAGCATACGCATCTCGAAATTCTATAGAAGTAACGGATGGCAATTTTGCATGAGGCTCAGGATCAAGTTCCCATTCAATATTAGCCTTCAAACCAGGACGCCATTTCGTAGGCATAATAATGCAGCAAGAACGTCCCCCACCCCCGTCGGCCCGATAACCATTCACCGAGAGCCAATTGATATTGCTTAGCGTATGATTAACCGCTTGTATATTTCCTCCCGCCATTTCGTTATCCGCCGTGGAACATCCAACCAACACCAACACAAACACACCCAACAACCATCGAACCCAGGTTATTTTCATTGTCGATTCCCCAGCACCGGAAAGACGGGCGATATCCAGACCTTAGCCCTCGAGTTAATTTTTACTTCGGGCATACGGATGGCTCCTTCATCCCCGTAGGTACTTTTATCGGATAATTAGGTGAACTGGGTGCCCAGCAAGAAGTCGTAACCTTTACTTGGTTACAGGTGAAAAAATGCACCTTAAGATCGCACGACTCCGTTCCTGGCCACTCTGGAATTTCCACGACAGTGCTGTAGCGCTGATAGTTGGCCTTATGCTTAGCTTGAGCCACTCTATAGCCATCAGTCCCTAGCGGCGGCCATTTAGAATAAGCATAAGGATCAGTATCAACTTCCCATTCAATATGCGCCTTCAAACCAGGACGCCATTTCGTAGGCATAATAATGCAGCAAGAACGTCCCCCACCCCCATCAGCCCGATAGCCATTCACCGAGAGCCAATTGATATTGTTCAGCGTATGATTAACCGCTTGTATATTCCCTCCCGCCATTTCGTTGTCCGCCGTGGAACATCCCACCAACGCCAATCCAAATAAACCCAACAACCATATCGCCCACATTGTTTTCATTGTCATCTCCATCACCGACCATTCCCTGATTTCAGTTCAGGCTGTATGGGAAAATCCCGAATGAGCGTCTCTCCCATGAAACCGGACGATAAAAGTTATACCTGGCCCATATCCTGGTCGTTCGTTTTGCGAATACCCTCCGCCGACATCGGAATGCATACCGAGGTGCACCATTTCATAGTCAGCTCAAAGTCGTTGGCGCGCGTACTCGACTATATTGCCAAAGTAATTCTCTCGACTTGCTTGCATGGCAATCGTGTACAACATCTCAAAACGTCTTTCCTTGCTATCGTCCAGATAATCAAACTCAACGCGCACCAGAAGTTTCTGGGCATCACTAATACATCCGATCATTTCGCATTGTTCATCATTAAGTTCCACGCAGGGTTCGACTTCGATGCTGCTCTGTTTCGTCAAGCAATTGCTTTGTAGCCATTGCGGCTGGTCGTCGCGATCAAGCCAACCCCAAAAGCAAGCGACTCGCAGGAACTCGGCGCGCTGTTCGGTGGTGAGGATGGAATTCACCAGCACGGGAAAGATTCGCGGATCGTAGAAACGCAACAAGCCAGCTTGTCCACCCCACTGCAGTTGGGACAGGGCTCGCAAGGCATGACTCAGTTCTTCAAACGGCAGGTTCGAAATCAGAACCATCAGGCGAGCATCTGCTGCGCAGTGCTCGATGAGTTCTTCCAGCCAAGCCTTGTGCTGCCAAATAGTCAGGTCCAGGCGCATCAACAGCGGTGCCTGGTCCAGCAGGTTTTCCTCTGGTGTACCGGTGAACAATGAGAACCAAGGCACCTTGGGACTCAATTGCTGCAGCCCGGGAACAGCGCATTTGCTCCACGTGGCTTGATCGAGCAAAAGATCAACTTCCTGTACTTCCGTTCTGGCGCACACCTGCTCGATCTGCTCCAGCCATGGGATAGGCAATTTCATCTGTATATCTCCTCGATCAGCCTTGGCGCATCAGCAAGCCAATGGCGTTTTTCCGAGCCTTTTGCAGGCACTCCTCGCACACCGACTTCGGCAGCTCCATCAACGGAAAACGCTGGCCGCCAGGCCCCTCCCAAACGTGCTGTCCTCTGGACAGTAGTTTGGTGGGGCTATCGAATAGAATTCCGTCGGTTGGGCTGAGGCGGATTAATGCTTCTCCGCTGCCGAGCGTGATGCCCTTCTTGGCCAACAACTGCAGCTCCCCCTGCACCGACTGCACGGTGATGTCCTGCTGGGCAATCAGGTTCATCAGGTCGCCGTGGGATTCGATTTCCAGTGGGCCCTCGCCGGAGACCAGGCGCATACCTTCGCGCTGGGCGAGCAGTGAGATGCCTTTTTTGGCGTGTGCCGACAGGCGCTGGTCGGCGGCGAGGTGGATGTCGTCACGGCTTTGCAGGTACATCCCGTCGCCACTGTTGAGCAGCAGACTGGCCGGTGTGACTGCGCCGATGCCGTCGGGGGCGCTCAAGAGGATGGCTGGGGCGGACAGGTCTTTGGCGTCCGTTTGTAGTTGCTGCAGACCGTCGATGGCGGGTGGTCGACTGTTATGGGCCTGGGCAATTTCCTGCCACTGGGCCATTTGTTGTCGGGCGCTTTCGATCTGGCGGCTGGCCGGCGCCATGGCGAGTACATCGTCAGCAGCCTTGGGCTGTTCATCGGCGCTGATGAATAACCCTTTGCCCGCGCGCAGCGCCCCCCAATCATCCGTCCTTAGCTCAAACCCCTCCCCGCGTTTTTTCTTCGTGGCATCCACCAAATGCCCCAGGTTCAGCTGGCTCTTGCCGCCATACTCGGTGCTGAGCTTGACGTGTTCCTCCCCGCGCAGGTCTTCCATGCGCAGCTTGTTGTTCGCCGGTGTACGCAGCACGTTGCGTGTGTGGTCGCGCCTGCGCAGGGTCACGTGGTCCGGGTGTTCGCTGTCGTGCAGGGCGTGGGCGATGTAGGGGCGGTCGGGGTCGCCCTGTTCGAAGGCGATGGCCACTTCGGTGCCGCAGATCAGCGGCAGGTGCAGGCCATGGGTGTCGCCGGCGTAGGCACGCGCCAGGCGCAGCCACATGCTTTCTTCACCGAGCTTCCACGGGTCGCGGTCGAACAGGAAGTTGACCTTGTAGCGGCCTCGCAGATCGATTTCGGCGTATTTGTCATGGGCTTCGCCGCTGGTGACCCGGGCCGGGACGGTGCCGGCGATTTGTGGTTTGGGCAGCAGTGGCGGGCGAAAGCACAGGGTTTCCGAATAGGGCATGGCTTCAAAGCGGCACTCGAAGCTGGCATCGCGGGCGGCACGGGTACGCACGGCGATGATCGCGCACCGCGGGGTGAAGGCCTTGGGTGCGCCGCCAGTGACGGTCAGCACCTGACCCGGTGCGAGGGTGGCGCTGCTTGTGATGCCGCGAAGGCGGGTCTGCTCGTTGAGGTAGCGCTCGTGGCGCAAGCGCGCGTAGAAAAAACCGCTTTCGCTTGCCAGGCCTTCGTGCCGGTCATAGGCGTCGCCGAGCACGCGGTAGGGTTCGGCGTAGTGGTAGGCCTCGCCGTAGGTGATTTTCGCACCGCGGGTCTGGTCGACGTCGGCGTCGAGGTGGGCATTGGCGTCAAGGGGGTGGTAGGTGCGGATGTTGACGTTTTTTTCCACTACCTGGTGGTGGGTTTGCAGGCCCCACACGCCGTCCGCATCGCTGCTGCTGAGCCCCGCGGGCGAGTAGTACGGCAGCTCGACGTCGAACTGGTAGCCGCGCTGACCATCGCAGAATTCCACGACGTCGATGTGCAGGCGTTGGTCGCTGGTGAGGCGGTACCAGATGCCGACCTCGGCCAGCAGCCGGCTGATGAAAGCCAGGTCGCTTTCACCGTACTGCATGACCTGCTCGCGCCGGGGGTAGTCACGCACCAGGCGGAACAGGAAGTCCTGGCCACGGAAGTCGTGGCGGCTGCGCAGGATGCTTTCGACGATTTCCGGCACCGACTGATCCTGGTAGATGCGGTATTGCCGGCCGCGTTCAAGCAAGGCCAAACGCGGTTGCAGGATGAGTTCGTAGCGGGCTTCGTCACGGGAGGCACACAGGCGCTTGAGGCCGGTGATCACGCCGTGCAGCGTGCGCAACGGTTTGACCTCGGGCACTTCCCAAGGCATCGGCGCGACGTTCGATGGCGCCGCGTGCAAGCTGAAAGAGGCGCCCTTGCCCAGCAGCTGTTCGGCTTCAAGATCGAGCTCGGCGCTGGTGAACTCTATCTCGTAGGTGAAGGGTTGGCTGAGGCGTTCTTCGCCGCGGAAGGCGAGGACATCGAGGTGGGGCTCCAGGTTGCGGACCCAGAGTTTATGGCGGCTGTGGTTGAAGAAAACGGTTGGTGCGGTGCTCATGTACAGACCTCCCTGAGAGCATACGGGGAGGCTCCATTTCCATCCCTCGTTCAAGTGCTCGACAGCTTTAGGGAAGCTGACACGTGCTGAAAATAAGACGTTTCCTTTTTGTGCGTAGGACGCGTCTTTGATTGGTGTATCTGATATGTAGGAGTTTTCCCGCTCTTGGCGCCAGGCCTCTCTGCCGCCGCCATCCCAGCGATAGCGGCGTAACGTTCAACCAAATATTGATTGTCAGGCCCTCATCGCGGGCAAGCCCGCTCCCACAGATTGCATCTGCAGATTCAGACCGGCTGGTTACACCTCAATCAGATGTTTGAGCGGGTTGTAGCTACTTTTCAAGGTCGCCGCCACATCCAGAATCGCCTTCTCGATGCCATTCAAATGGATGCACGTCAGCTCGATCGCCGCGCTCTGGTTGCCCGCTTCGATGTACTCGATCAAACGCAGGTGTTCGTCGTCGCGGCAGGCTTCGTGGCTGTCGTCATCGAGCGCGGCGGCGTACAGCGAGGCCCGGGAGATCAGCTTCTGGAACCAGTCGAGCAACACCGGGTTGTTCAGGCTGCGGGCCAGCTTGATGTGGAACTCGCCGAGCAGGTGGATCAACCGTTCGTGGTCACCGTTGCGATGCGCTTCATCCTCGAGCAGCAAGTGATCGCGCAAATCCCGGGTCACCGCCGTATCGCGCCGGCGACACAATTCACTGACGATGCCGATCTCGACCAGGCGCCGGGTTTCGAACAACGAACGGATCTCTTCGTCGCTCGGCAGCGACACCGACGCACCTTTATTGGGCTCGGTGGTGACCAGTCCATCGGCTTCCAATTGCTTGAGCGCGGCTCGAACTGACGTGCGGCTGACATTGAAAAGTTCGGCCAACGAAGCCTCGCCCAGCTTCATGCCGGGACGCAGCGAGCGTTTGCTGATCGCCTCGTAAACCCCTTGGTAGACGCGGTCCACCGTGGTTTCCAGTTTCTTTTCCGCCATTCGAAGACTCCTTCAGTGCTGTGCAACCGGCCCCAGGCGAATCAACAGCCTTGAAAAAGGGGGTTGCACGAGCAGGTTAATCCGGGTATTTCTAAATTGCATCCAGATTTTGCATACAATAATTAGAGGAATGCACCATTATGGGTCATCCAGTTGCAATCGAAGTGCGTAATGTCTCCAAGCGGTATTCCGACGATCCAGGGCTGGCACCCGCTCTGGACAACGTTTCAGTCGACATTGCCGATAACGAGTTCTTCACACTGCTCGGCCCTTCCGGCTGTGGCAAGACCACTTTACTGCGCACCATCGCCGGCTTCGAGCATGTCAGCGAGGGTGAGATTCGCCTCGCCGGTGAACCGGTCAACGATCTGCCGCCGTTCAAGCGTCGAGTCAACACAGTGTTCCAGAGCTACGCGCTGTTTCCACACATGAGTGTTGCGCAGAATATCGCCTTCGGCCTCGAGATGCAGGGTCTTGATCGCACGCTGATCGCGCAGCGGGTCGATGAAATGCTGGCGCTGGTGCAAATGCAGCACCTGGCCAAGCGCAAACCCGCCGAATTGTCCGGCGGCCAACAGCAACGGGTGGCTCTGGCACGGGCCCTGGCGCCGAAACCGAAAGTGCTGTTGCTGGACGAGCCGCTGTCGGCGCTGGACCTCAAGCTGCGCAAGGAAATGCAGGTCGAACTCAAGCGGGTGCAGAAGGAAGCCGGGATTACCTTCATTTTCGTCACCCACGATCAGGAAGAAGCCTTGACCCTGTCCGATCGCATTGCGGTGATGTCCGCCGGCAAGATCCTGCAGGTCGGCACGCCCAATGACATTTACGAACGGCCGCAGCATCAGTTCGTCGCGCAGTTCATTGGCGATATCAACTTCCTGCCCGGCCACCTCAAGCGCGGCCAGCACAATGAAAACCTGTTCGTGCCCAACGGCATGCCGGTGGAAATCCCCTGCCTGCCTCAAGGCATCGACGGCAAGGTGCAACTGGCATTCCGCCCGGAACGTTCACAACTGGTGGACCCGGCGCAACCGCACCACCTGCGCGGCGTGATCGAAGCCGTGCTGTACGTCGGCACCGCGACCTTGTACCAGTGCCGCCTGAACAACGACATCAAGGTGATGCTGCGGGAGAACAACGAGGGCCTCAATCGCAACCGTGGCGTCGGTGATCGGGTGGCGGTCAACCTGCCCCCCCACGCCTGCCTGTTGATGGAGGCTTGAGATGAGCGTCAGCAGCACTTCCCCAGCCCTCAACCGCGCGCTGTTGCTCAGCCCGGTGGTCCTGACCCTGCTGGCCCTGATCGCCATTCCGTTGGGCATCATGGGCTACATCAGCCTGCTACCGCGCAACGTCTATGGCGGCGTCGACTGGCAGGCCGACTGGCAATTGCAAAGCTACGTGCAGCTGTTTTTCCAGGAAGGTTTCGATGGCGAGTTGGAGCTCAACTGGGTCTACGCCCAGGCGCTGTTGCGCTCGGTGTTCCAGGCCGGTGGCACCACGGTGTTGTGTTTCCTGTTCGGCTTTCCAGTGGCGCTGTGGATGTCGAGCCTGACCCCGCGTCGGCGCAATCTGATGGTGTTGCTGATCACCATCCCGTTCTGGACCAACCTGCTGATCCGCAACTACGCCTGGTTGATCATCCTGCGCGAACAGGGCTGGGTCGCCCAGAGCCTCAACGCACTGCTCCCCAGTGCCGGCGGCATCACCCTGCTCTACAACGACTTCGCGGTCAGCGTCGGGCTGGTCTACAGCTTCCTGCCGTTCATGATCCTGCCGATTTACTCGACCCTGGAAAAACTCGACTGGCGTTTGGTGGAAGCCGCTTATGACCTGGGCGCCAATCGCTGGCACGCACTGCGGCGGATCATCCTGCCGCTGTCGATGCCAGGGGTGATTGCCGGTTCCCTGTTGGTGTTCGTGCCGAGCCTGGGAGCCTTTATCACCCCGGCGATTCTCGGCGGCGGCAAGACCCTGATGATCGGCAACCTGATCCAGCAACAGTTCGGCACCGCGCGCAACTGGCCCCTGGGCAGTTCGCTGTCGTTCCTGCTACTGGGGATTCTGCTGCTGTCGTTGGTGCTGTACGCCCTGTATAGCCGCAGCGCCGCCAAAACTCTTCGTCGGGGAGCTACCGCATGATCGCCCTGCACCTGAAAAAACTGCCAATGACCCGGGAAGTCAGCCTGCTGATCCTGGCCTACCTGTACCTGCCGATCTTCGTGTTGATCGCCTACAGCTTCAACGCCAACCGCTCGGCGACGGTGTGGACCGAGTTCTCGTTCGCCTGGTACGGGCGGATTTTGGCCAACCCGTCTATCCAGACCGCCGCGCTGAACTCGATCATCGTCGCCGGCATCGTCACGGTCTGTGCCACGGCGATTGCCTTGCTCGCGGCGCTGGCGACCTACCGGCCGTTCTACGGCCAGAAGATGGTCGAAGGGGGGATCAACCTGCCGCTGATCCTGCCGGAGATCGTCACCGCGGTGGCCACCCTGCTGCTGTTCATGGCGCTGGGGATCAAGCTGGGGTTGCTGACGGTGATCGTCGCGCACATCGGCTTCTGCATTCCCTTCGCCTACCTGCCGATTCGCGCGCGGCTCAATGACCTGGACAAGAGCCTGCTGGAAGCGGCGAACGACCTGTACGCCAACCCGTGGCAGGTGTTTCGCCGGGTGACGCTGCCGCTGTTGTGGCCGGCGGTGCTGTCCGGGTCGGTGCTGGCGTTCGTGGTCAGCCTCGACGATTTCATCATGACCTTCTTCGTCGCCGGCCCCGGTTCGACCACCTTGCCGGTGTACATCTTCTCCGCGATCAAGGCCGGCGTGACGCCGGAGATCAACGCGATCTCGACCCTGATGCTGGTGATTTCCATCGTGCTGGTGGTGCTGGCCTTCTGGCTGGGACAGCGCGGCAAACAACAATGAGCCTGGAGTGTTCGTCCATGAAAGTGAAAAGCCTGCGTTTCGCCGTTGCCAGTCTGGCCCTGAGCTGCTTCACCGCATTCAGCGCCCACGCCGCCGAGCCCAAGGAGCTGTTCTTCTACAACTGGACCGATTACTACCCGGTCGAGTTGTTGGCCAAGTTCGAAAAGGAGACCGGGATCAAGGTCACCATGGACGGCTACGACAGCAACGAAACCCTGTTGGCCAAATTGCAGGCCGGTGGTGCGGCGTACGACGTGATCGTGCCGTCGCAATCGATCATGCGCACCTTGATCAACCAGGACTTGCTGCTGCAAATCGACGCCTCGACCCTGCCCAACTTCCAGTACGTCAAGCCGGCGTTCCGCGACCCAAGCTTCGACCCTGGCCGCAAATTCTCGGCACCGTACCTGTGGGGCAGCACCGGGTTCTCCTATGACAGCGCGCGGGTGCCTGGCGGCAAGCTGGACGATTCGTGGAAAGAGTTCTTCGAACCACGCAAGGAACTGCAAGGGCAGCTGGCTGCCCTCGACACCTCCAGCAGCGTGATCAACGCCGCCAGTCATTACCTGAACGTCGACGAATGCACGGAAAACCCGCAGGACGCCAAGCGCATTCTCGAACTGCTGCAAAAACAGAAGCCCTTCCTGAAGATGTACAGCTCGGACAACACCGTCGACCGCATGGCTTCCGGTGAAGTGATCATGATGCAGAACTGGAACGGCTCCACCGCCCGGGCCACCTTGCAGAAGAGCACCATCAAGTACGTGTATCCGAAAGAAGGCCTGGCGATGTTCCAGGACAACTTCGCCGTGCCGAAAAGCGCACCGCACCCCGGCAACGCGAAGATCTTCATCGACTGGATGATGAAACCGGAAAACGCCGCCGCCGTGTCCAACGCCATTGCCTACGCCAACGGCATCCAGAGCGACAAGCTGATCGATGCCAAGTGGCGAGTCATGGACGCCATCAACATGCCCGACGAATTCGCCTCGCGCCTGCGCCCGGAGAAGGAATGCAGCAACAAGGCGCGTGAGCTGCAGGACCGCATTTGGGCGAAGCTCAAGGGCTGATCCCAAACCGAGTCGCGGCCTTCGCGAGCAGGCTCGCTCCCACAGGGTTCGGGGGTTACCCCAGATTCTGTGTCCCACATAAAACCATTGTGGGAGCGAGCCTGCTCGCGAAGAGGCCCGCCCAAACAACACAGAATTTGAGGTATGCAATGACCCAACCCCGCTGGCTGCGCAACGTGCGCCCCTACGGCGCCCCCGCCGAAGACCTGCTGATCGAGAACGGCCGGTTCAGCCAACGCCGTCCCGCTTCGAACGAAGCCTTGTCGGCCACCGACATCGACGGCCAAAACCAACTGCTGACCCCCGCCCTGGTGGAAAGCCACGTGCACCTGGACAAAACCCTCTGGGGCCAGCCCTGGCGCCCGAACAGCGCAGGTCCCACCCTCAAGGACTACATCGCCAACGAGCGGCGCATCCTGCGCGAAGTCACCGTACCGATCGCGCAACGCGCCGGTGCCCTGCTGGAAAACTGCATCGCCCGCGGCTCGCTGACCCTGCGCTGCCACGTCGATATCGATCCGGAATTCGGCCTGCGCCATGTCGAAGCCATGCAGCAACTGCAGGAACAATACCGCGACCTGATCGACCTGCAACTGGTGGTATTCCCGCAAACCGGCCTGATCAGCCGCCCCGGCACCGCCGAACTGATGCGCGAAGCCATGGCCCTGGGTGTAGAGAACGTCGGCGGCCTTGACCCGTGTGGCATCGACAACGACCCGATCGCGCAACTCGACTTTGTGTTCAAACTGGCCAGCGAGTTCGACCGTGGCGTCGACATTCACCTGCACGACAAGGGTGAGCTGGGCCTGTGGCAGATCGCCCTGATCGCCGATTACACCCAGCGCTTCGGTCTTCAAGACCGGGTGATGATCAGTCATGCCTATTGCCTGGGGATGTTGCCGTGGAGCCAGGTCAAACCGGTGGCTGAACGCCTGGCAATATTGGGCATTTCGCTGATGAGTTCGGCGCCGGCCGATTGCGCGGTGCCGCCGTTCCTGGCGTTGCGCGAGGTTGGCGTGAATGTGTGCCTGGGTTCGGACGGCATCCGCGACGCCTGGTCGCCCATGGGCAACGGCGACATGCTGGAGCGGGCGATGTTGCTGGCGTTTCGTTTCGATCTGAACAAGGACGAAGAACTGGCGGCGGCATTTGAGGCGGCGACGGTCAATGGTGCCCGGGCGCTGGGTCATGACGGTGTTGGCCTGGAGATTGGCCAACCGGCGAACTTCCTGTTGATGCCCGTGCAGACGTTGGGCGAAGCCGTGGTTTCACGGCCACCGCGCGAGGTCTATCGCGGCGGGCAGTTGATCGCTTCCGGCGGTCGTTTACTGGAAAGTCGTTTGTGAAGCGCATCGGACTTCGGGCCAGTTGCGTGGTCGGCTTCGACGGCACGCAACATGTGCTGTGGCGCAACGGCGAAGTGGTGTTTGAAGGCTCGCGCATTGTGTTTGTCGGGCGTGATTTTCCCGGGCCGGTGGATCAGTGGATTGATTACGGCAACGCGCTGATCGGCCCAGGCTTCATCGATCTGGATGCCCTGGGCGATCTCGACTCCACGGTGCTGACCCTGGACAACGGCGACGAGCGCGACATGGGCCGGATGTGGTCGGCGCAGTATCTGGCGCGCGGTCCACGGGAGAGCTACAGCCCCGAAGAAGAAGTCTTCAAGTACCGCTACGCCTTCACCCAATTGATCCGCAACGGCATCACCACAGCCATGCCGATCACCTCGATGTACTACCGCGAGTGGGCCGAGACCTACGACGAGTTTGCCGCGGTGGCCGGCGTGGCGGCCGAGTTGGGACTGCGCACCTACCTCGGCCCCTGCTACATGAGCGGCATGAGTTACTGGCAGGCCGACGGCACGCTGGCCCATCACTGGGACGAAGCCCGGGGCCTGGCCGGGCTCGATGCGACCGAGCGGTTTTTCCAGGACTTCGACGGTGCTCATCAAGGGTTGATCCGCGGCGCTCTGCTGCCGGATCGCATCCAGACGTGCACGCCAGCGTTGCTGCAACGCACTGCTGCACTGAGCCGGGAACTCAACGCGCCGATGCGCTTGCATTGCTGCCAGGGGCTCGGCGAAGTGGCGATGGTGGAACAACTTCGCGGTTGTTCGCCGCTGGGCTGGCTGCAGGATCTGGGCCTGCTGACCCCGCGCAGCCTGTTGCCCCACGGCATCTACACCCACGGCGATGACGACCTGCAACGCGTGGTCGATGGTGGCGCCAGCCTGGTGCATTGCCCGGTGGTGTTTGCCCGCGATGGCGAGGCGCTGAATTCGTTTGGTCGCTATCGCGCCAAGGGAGTCAATTTCGCCCTGGGCACCGACACCTGGCCGGCGGACTTGCTGGACAACATGCGCCAGGGCTTGAACATCGCGCGCTTGATGGAGGGCGGCAATACGCTCACCAGCGCGCTGGACCTGTACAACGCCGCCACTCTCGGCGGCGCCAAGGCCTTGGGCCGCGAAGATATTGGTCGCCTGGCACCGGGGGCCAAGGCCGACATCAGCGTGTTCAGCCTGCGCGGACTGCACTTGGGGCCGCTGTTCGACCCGCTGAAGAACCTGCTCCTGGCCGGGCGCGGTGACGATTGCATCGCTAGCTACATCGATGGCCGCTGCGTGATGCAGGACGGTCAGGTACGGGGTGTCGACTACCCCGCCCTGCAACGCCAGGCCCAACAGCAATTCGAAAAACTGATGCGCAGCCACAGCGACCGGGCCTTCGGCCAACCGGACTGGAGGACTCTGTTCCAGCCGGCCATCCCGTTCGCCGACGACTACAGCGCACAGGTGCCGCTGTGCGCCATCGATCCACTCCTTTAGAGAATTCTGCCCATGCAAAGCTTCGACTTCAGCCAACTGAGCCCACGGGACAAGTACAAGATTCTGATCGGCAGCGTGGTGCCACGCCCGATTGCCCTGGTCACCACCGTCGACGCTGAAGGCCGTGTCAACGCCGCGCCGTTCAGCTTTTTCAACGCGCTGTCGGCCGATCCGCCGATCCTTGCGCTGGGCGTGGAAAACTACGGCGACCAGAGTCCCAAGGACACCACGCGCAACATCCAGCTCAACCAGGAGTTCACCGTGAACATCGTCAGCGATGCCCTGGTGGAAGCCATGAACGTCTGCGCCGTACCTTTCGCCCCCGGTTTCGACGAACTGACCGCCGCCGGCCTCACCGCCATCCCTGGCACCTCGGTCAAATGCCCGCGCATCGGCGAGGCACCGGTGGCGCTGGAATGCCGGCGGATGATGGCGCTGAACATCGGTCAGTCGCGGGAGATCATTTTTGGTGAAGTGCTGATGGCCCATGTGCGTGATGAGCTGATCGACCCGAAGACGTTGTACATCGATCAACTCGGGCTTGATGCGATCGGGCGGATGGGTGGGCATGGGTATGCGCGTACCCGGGATTATTTCGACCTGCCGACCCGCTCGTTGCAGGCGTGGACGGATGCGCCGGGGGGTGGCGAGCGGTTTTGGCCAATCGCCAAGTAACCGTCTTCCCACTGATCGTTCCCACGCTCCGCGTCACTAGTGTCCGGTAAAAACCGAAGGGGGAGCTTGCTCCCCCTTGCTGTTGGCGGCCGTCA
>NZ_JBYTEO010000095.1:0-19891 GCF_058791355.1 Pseudomonas sp. EB271-G4-1 | reverse complement strand
CCGGTCCTGCTCCGTGGGCCCGCCGCGATGGGCCATCCTTGGCCCAGCGCGGCTAAACCGGCATCCATGCCGGTTTAGCCACTGCGCAGAACCTCCACTCGGCCTCTCGAGGGGGCAAGAAAATCAAAAGCCAAAGCAACAGCAACATCGAGGCGGCCTTAAAGCCGACCTGATTGCAGATCTGTCCGCGATTCCATTGTGGGAGCGAGCCTGCTCGCGATGGACTTCCAGACAACGCATTCATCCAGACAGGCCGCGTCATCGTTGACCTCCATCGCGACGGTGCGACGATTCGACATGCTCGCTCCAGCCCGGGCGGCGTGCCGCTTTTCAAAGTGACCCGCTGTAATAGCGGAACCCTAAGTGGCCGTTACCGTAGCGCTGGATCTACACCCCAAGTTCCCGATCATCCGCAAGACGTATCGCAACGTATCCGCCATTCACAAAGCTACAGTCACATACAAAAACCGGGGTGACAGGACACGAAGGCGTTACACGGCGAGTGCGTAATGCAACCGCCCCCTAACGGCTTTTACCTAACGCACACCGGAGAATCAGCATGTCCCGAACCCCCACCCGCTACGCGGCAGGCCTGCTCGGCGTTGCCCTCGTCACTGCAACATTGACCGCTTTCACCGGCCTTGCCCAAGCCCAGGAGGCGGGCCAGCCGCCGGCGAAAAACTGGCAGGCCGGCCTCAAGCGCACGGACCTGATGCGCCGTGACCTGGATGTCGCCGGGCGCGAAGTCATCCAGGTGCGCGTTGATTTCGACCCGGGCGTGGTGTCGCCGAAACACTCCCACCCCGGGGTGGAAGTTGCCTACGTCATCGACGGCACCTTCGAGTATCAACTCGAAGGGCAACCGGCCGTTACGCTCAAGGCCGGTGACTCCTTGTACATCCCCGCCGGCACCGCCCATGTGGCCAAGAATGTCGGCCAGGGCAAGGCGTCGGAACTGGCGACCTACATCGTCAAGAAGGACACACCGCTGGTGGTACTGGAGCAGTAATCGCGTTTACCGCCCGTTAGCCTGCCTGCGCCATGCGATCAGGCAGGCGACGACGATCAGCCCCAGCGCGACCAGAAACGTCGTGCGCAGGCCGCTGGCGATGGCCTGCGGATGCGCGGTGCCGATGTCGACCGCCCTTGAGGCCAAGGCGAACACGGCGCTCAAGGCCGAGGCCCCGGTGACCAGCCCCAGGTTGCGCGAAAGGTTGAGCAGGCCAGACACTACACCGCGTTGATCAGGCGCAACGTCGAGCATCACGGCGGTGTTGTTGGCGGTCTGGAACACCGCATAGCCCAGGGTGAGGACGACCATGGGGGCGAGGTAGCCGCCCACGCCGAACGACTCGGGCACGAGCGACAACATCAAGCAGCCCAGCGCCATGCCCAAGAGCCCGGCGAGGGTCATGCCAGGGGCTCCGCAACGGTCGACGATGCGCCCGGCGGGCACGCCGGTCAGCGCGGCGACCAGCGGCCCGACCGACAACACCAGGCCGATCTCCATTGCCGACAACCGCAGGGTCTGTGAGAGGTAGAACGGCCCGACCAGCAGCGTGGCCATCATTACGGTGGTCACCAGCAGGCTCATGGCGAGGCTGCCGCTGAGGCGGCTGTCGCGAAACAAGGCCAGGCGCACCAGGGGTGCCGCGACCCGCGATTCAACCCGCACGAACAATCCGAGACCCAGGCAGGCCGCCAGCAGCAGGACGATATTCGGCAGGCCGAACTGAGCGCGTCCAAGGGTCATGGCCAGGGCATAGGCGGCGAGGCTCAGGGCCAGCAGCAGCGTGCCTGCCGGATCGAACCCCGTACGCCCGGATTGCGCCGGGCGATCATCGGGCAAGTAGCGTTGCGCGAGCAGCCATGTCGCCATGCCCAGAGGCACGCTGATGAGGAACATCGAACGCCAGCCGAATTCGCCGATCAGCACACCGCCGAGCGCCGGGCCCAGCGCGGTGCCAATGGCCGACATCGTCCCCAGCAGGCCCATGGCGCCGCCAGTCTTGCCCTTGGCCACCGTCTCGCCGACAAACGCCAGGGTCAACGCCATCATGATTGCCGCGCCCAGGCCTTGCAGCGCCCTGGCAGCGATCAGCAGACCGAGATTGGGCGCCAGTGCGCAGCAGGCCGAAGCCAATGTGAACAGGGCAATGCCGCACAGCAACAGGCGGCGTCGACCGACCAGGTCACCGAATCGACCGACGCTGACGATCAAGGTGGTAATGACCAGCAGGTAGGCGATGACGACCCACTGCACTTGTTGAAAGGACGCACTGAATGCCTGGGCCAGGGATGGCAGGCCGACGTTGGCGATGCTGGTGCCCAGCGAAGACAGCAACATCGCCAGCGACAGACTGACCAACGCTCCCTTCAGCGAAGGCGTCTGTTGAGCAACTGCCGCGACTGCAGATCCGTCATTCATGATGTTCTCCTCTCTGGTCACTCCCGATTGGAGCTAACAGAAATCTACGCCCGGGCCTAACATGGCGGAAGGCGCACGAATTGCACTTGATACATGCATACAGCGCCACATCAGCCGACCATGGGGCCACGTATGTCCACACCCGATCTCAACTTGCTGACTACCCTTGATGCGCTCCTGGCAGAAGGCAGCGTCGCCCGTGCCGCCAAGCGCCTGCGCCTGAGTCCATCGGCGATGAGCAGGGCCCTGGCGCGACTGCGTGAAACCACTGGCGATCCGCTGCTGGTCAGGGCCGGGCGTGGCCTGGTGCCTACACCGCGTGCGCTGGAGTTGCGCGAGCGGGTTGGTCAGCTTGTGCAGGAGGCAGAAGCGATGCTGCGCCCGGCCGAACAACCTGACCTCATGCACTTGGTGCGCACATTCACGTTGCGCACCAGCGAAGGCTTTGTCGAAAACTTCGGCGCCGCGCTGATCGCCCGCGTCGCTGAACAAGCGCCGGGCATACGCCTGCGCTTCATGCACAAGCCCGACAAGGACAGCGCTGCACTGCGCGACGGTACGGTCGATCTGGAAACGGGTGTGGTGGGCCAGGCCGCAAGCCCGGAACTGCTTACCCAGGGATTGTTCCGCGATCGTTTCATCGGCGTGGTGCGCACGGGGCACCCGCTGTGCGATGGCGAGATAACGCCCGCGAGTTTTGCTGCGCACGGCCACATCAGCGTGTCACGGCGAGGACTGGACAAGGGGTCGATTGACGAAGCCCTGGAACTGCTCGGGTTGCAACGGCACATCGCGACCATGGTCGCCGGCTTCTCGACGGCACTGGCACTTGCCCGATCGAGCGATCTGATTGCCAGTGTGCCCGAGCGGCATACTGCCAATCTGCGGTGCGGTATGCACAGCTTTGCACTGCCATTGTCACTGCCTCCATTTTCCCTGGCCATGATCTGGCATCCCCGACTGAATGCCGATCCAGTGCATCGATGGCTGCGTGGCTGTCTGCGGGAAGTTTGTACTTTTGATTAACTACCGATTCACTTGTATTTACCTGATTTGATATTAAAGTAATGGCTGTATCATTGTTGTAACTGTTTGCGGATATGTTTTGGTTTGGTTATATGTCTCGGCTTCGATGATATAAAAAACTTTGAACTTATAAGATTGTTTGCGGTATGCGTGGATCATAGTGTGTTGGGAAGTTATTCTGAGTAATTGGAAGAGTCTCTCAGTTGCAATTGGGGCGCTTGAAGCTATCAATGTTCGATGCTCACCGGTAGTTTTGATTGATAGGGCTTTTTCTTAATTACAATGTTTAAATTTTTGATTTAAAACGTTTTTTTGTAATAATTTGTTTGTATTGAAGGCGCCGTCTGTCTCATGAATGCCGCGTCAGAATTTATCGACGAATGGCGACGAATTTTTGGCGCTGGCCGAGTCAAAAAATAACTTGAACAATAAAATCGGACACTTCGCAAATGTGATGCTAGTGTTCCTTCCTCCAATTAACCGCACTTGTCTGTTTGTAGAGGACGTGCGTCATGCCGACTTCAAACCCCAGGGTTGCGATATTCGGTAACAGAGTTCCGAGCCTGAATCTTCCAGAGCTTGAGCACTTTACCGATCTGGGCAGCTTGCTGGCTGCCGAAGCATTTGATGTGGTGTTGCTGGACATGCCAGCCGCGTATGCTGGCAAAGTGCTACGAAAATTGCGCACGCTTGCCCCTTACCGCTACACGCTGATTTTCTGCTGCCGTGATCAGGATGGCTGGTGTGAAGCCTTGGGCGATGGCGCGTGTCCCGTCGAGACTAGCGAAATAAAAAGGCTCTGGAGCGTGTGGCAGGAACGCTTCCGGCTGTTCGAACATGGCTCGGCCCCCGAACGTTTCGAAAGCCGGGTGCTTTCCTGGCTGTGGTTGCGCGAAGGCGCTCAGTTGCTTGCCTTACGCGATCCGGAGGTGCCTCAGCACTATCGTTATCCGTTGCTGGACGCCCTGGCAGACAGCGAGCAGGTCAACGCGTTCGTCTGGCTCAGCCTGATGGTGCAACAGGACTGGCTGGAAGAGGGGGTTCTGGTGGATCGCGTCCGGCTCTGTTCGGATTGTGGTTCGGGCCGCCTCAATTACATTGATGTGTGTACCGAATGTCACGCCATGGACATTGCACGGCAACCTTCATTGCATTGTTTTACCTGTGGTCATGTTGGCGCACAGGAGTCATTTCTCAAGGACGGGGTGTTGCTGTGCCCCAACTGTTTGAACCGGCTGCGCCACATTGGTAGCGATTACGACCGCCCGATGGAGAATTATCGTTGCCGGTCGTGTCAGGCGTTTTTTGTCGATGCCGAGGTGCAGGCGCGCTGCCTGGATTGCGGCCTGTCACACACACCCGACAAGTTGCGCATACGGGAAGTCAGGGATCTGCGCCTGTCCGAGGCCGGGCGATTCCGCTGCCGCCAGGAGTTCAGTGAAAAGACGGTTGAGCATTTCGGTCGGCTCAGTCTGTTAGGTGGCAAGGACTTCTATGATTTGCTGACCTGGCAGATGCAGATCGTGCGTCGCCACCCGGTGCCTGAGTTTTCACTGATCGGCCTGCGCTTCGTCAACCTTGCCGGTGCGTTGTCGCACCTGGGCGAACAACGCGGCCATGCCTTTATAGATAGTGTGGCCGATCGATTGCAGGAATCTGTCAGGGAAACGGACCGTTGCTCGCGCAGTACCGAAGAATTCTTCTGGATCATGCTTCCCCATACCGACGAGAAGGGGCTGGAAGTCGTCAAGCGCCGCTTGGGTCGGGTCGCCGAATTGTTTTCAGCGCCGGAGGTCAGCGACATTACCTTGCGTGTCATCAGTATCACTGCACCCCGGGATCTACTCGATCAAGAAGATGGCGAGCTGTTACTGGCGCGTATGGCCGGTGAGCTGGGTGACACGGCATGAGCCCATTCCTGGAGCAACTCTTGAGTGCACTCAGCGCGCTCGCAGGGCCGGATGGATTGAGCCGCTTGTTCTACATGCTTTTTCCAGCGTTCATCCTGTTCGAACTGCCCATGATCATCATCGTGTTGCTGGGCGTATTGCGTTGGTTCACCCGTCGGCGTACCAGTGTTCCGAAGATCAGTATTTACCGACCCAAGGTCTCTTGCATCATTACCTGCTACAGCGAGGGCATGGACGTTCAGACCACGCTGTTGAGCCTGTGTGAGCAAACCTATGGCGGCCACATCGAGATGATCCCGGTGGTGGATGGCGCCACGGTGAACCAGGCCACACTCAGCGCCGTTCGCAATTTCCATGTAGACCCGCAGTTATACCCCAAGCGCCATTTACGGCCGATCGCCAAATGGCAGAGGGGTGGCAGGGTGTCGTCCCTCAACGCCGGCCTGTCGCTTGCCGGCGGCGAAATCGTGATGGCGCTCGATGGCGATACATCCTTCGACAACAACATGGTCGCTTCCATCGTGCGGCATTTCGAGGACCCTAAGGTGCCTGCGGTAGCCGGTAGCCTGCGTGTGCGCAATGTCTGGGGTTCCTGGGTGACAGCGATGCAGGCGCTGGAGTACCTGCTGTCGATCCATATGTCGAAAATCGGTCTGGCCGAATGGAACCTGGTCAATAACGTTTCCGGGGCCTTTGGCGCGTTCCGTCGCAGTTTCCTGGTGAAAATCGGTGGCTGGAACACGCACACCGCGGAGGATCTGGACCTGACGTTGCGCATCAAGAGTTACTTCAAGCGGCATGACCTGAGGATTCCGTTCGAGCCCGAAGCGGTAGGACATACCGATGCACCGGCGACGCTGAGCCAGTTTCTGATGCAGCGCTTGCGCTGGGATGGCGACCTGTTTTTTCTCTATATCAGAAAGCACAACCACAATATCAGCCCCACATTATTGGGCTGGCCCACCTTTGTGATGATCCTGATCACGGGCTTTTTCTTCCAGTTGGTGCTGCCGTTTGTCATCTTCATTTATACCTTGCTGGCGCTGTTCATCCTGCCGGGCAAGACGCTGTTGTTCCTGTTTGCGCTGATCTACCTGCTGTACCTGTTGATCACCCTGCTGATGTTCGCAGCCATGCTGGTGATGGTCTCCGACCGGCCTCGACAGGACATGGTGCTGGGGTTGCTGGTGCCTCTGTTCCCGATGTTCATGCTGCTCCTGCGGTGCTGGAGCGTCGTGGCCATGCTCAACGAGATGTTTCGTCGCGGCCATGAAGAAAGCTCGATGGCGCCATGGTGGGTGCTTAAACGTGCCACGAGGTTTTGACATGCGATCGATAATTCTGGCCGCGTCGCTGTGGATGCCCACGGTGTTGCTGGCGGTACAACCCATGACGCTTGAAGCGGCACAGGCACAAAAATGGTCCCAGGCCAGTTATGTCTGGGACAGCGAGGTATTGCTCGATCCCGATCATCGCGCGGCAGAATTGACGGCCCTGCGCAGAGCCGGAATGGACAAGATTTATCTTGGCCTCAAGGGCGCGCAGTTGGAGGACCTCGCCACGACGCGCCAGCGCCTTGAGCAATTGCTGCAGGAGGCAGCCGGCGAGGGGCTGCAAGTGAGCCTGTTGCTGGGCGATCCTGAATGGATGAAGCCGCAGGAGCGCCACCAGCTCACCGAGCTGCTGGACAAACTCAAAGGGCTTTCATTCACCAGCCTGCACCTTGACCTGGAGGTCGAGCAGTTGGGCGTGCCTGTGCCTGACCAGCGTTTGAAGGACTTGCTCGATACCTTGCGCGCGGCATCCCGAGAGAGCCCTTGGCCGGTCGAGATTTCCAGCCATCATCGCTGGTTCGCCGAGACCAAGCCCGGACAAACCTGCGTGCCATGCGGGCTTCCCGCCGCCGGTGTGCGCCAGGTCAGCCTGATGATTTACACCCGCAACCCAAAAAACAGCGCTCGGATGGCAGAGCAGATAGCCCGGCGCTGGCCCGAACTGCAATTTCGCCTCGCCCAAAGCACGGAGCCACAACTGGATGCCACGGAATCCTGGGCCGGCGCGTCGACCGAACAGTTGCAACACCAGAGCAGTGTCTGGCGTGAGCAACTGCAACCCCTGGGGATTGCCGGCATCGACTGGCAAGCCTGGCGAGACTTCCCAAAACGGTGAGCCGTCATGAAGATTCGTTTCGATAGTCGTAAAGAATTGAGTCCGACACAGGAGCAGGGTTTGACCGTGCTCTACGCACCGGGCAAACGCATGGCGTTCCGCGTGCGCTGGTACCTGATCCTGCTGTTGGTCGCCAGCCCGTTGATCTGGCTGGGAGGCAAGCTGGTCTACGGCATGCTGATGATCGACGCGCCGGCACAGTTGCGCCTGCCGATTCTTGAGGTGCGTGCGCGTGATACCGGTCGGGTCGAGCAACTGTTCGTCAAGGCCGGTGATCAGGTCCGGGCTGACCAGCCCCTGGTCAATCTCGACAACCCGGAATGGCGCGCCAGGTTATCGCAACTGGCGGCCATGCCGACCAATACCAAGCCTGCGCGCAATATCAAATTGGGCGGCAGCGAACGGGCATTGCTGCAGACCCGCATAGGCCGCGCCCAGGAACGGGTGAAGGTGCTCGAAGACCTGGTTTATCGAGGTGCTGTGTCTCCCGGTGAAGTGTTGACGGCCAAATCAGAACTCGACGGTTTCAGGGCGGACCTGCTGGCATTCGAGCGCCGTGAACAATTGGCTAACCAGGCGCCGTTGAGCGTTGAGCGCGATGTTATCCAACAGCAGGCCGAGCAACAGTGGTTGAAGACTCGCCTTGCCGCGCTACCGATCAACGCCGCGCAAAGTGGACGCGTGGCGGAAGTACTGGTCAATCCCGGCGAGAACGTTGGTGCTGGCACATTGCTGATGCGCATCGAGCGACTGGAAGACCCGCTGCTGTGGATTTATCTGGAACCGTTGAACATCAGCTACGCCGCGATTGGTCAACCGCTGCGGGTACGCATGCCGGACGGCGAGTGGTTGAGCGCTCATGTGGTCCAGGCAGTCGATAGCGCGGGGCGCACGCCAACAGTATTGCGCGGGCCGTTCGCAGCCAGCGAAATGGGCTTGCAGGTCGCCGCGCGGTTTGATCAGCCGCTGTCGCCTCGTTGGCGCATTGATCAATTGCCGTTGAATGTTCGTTTTCCCACTGATTGGCCACAATTGCTCAGTGACAGCCGTGAGTTCATCAACCAATTAGGGGACTTGATTGCAATGGATCGACCACAAAACCCCAGCACCCGCGTATCGGAGGCTCAATGATGATGACTGCTGAGCGAATCCTGGTCACCGGTGGCGCCGGCTTCATCGGCTCGCACCTTGTCGAAGCCCTGCTCGAATACGGCTACAGCGTTCGAGTCCTGGATGATCTTTCCACCGGGAAATTATCCAACCTGCCGATTGATCGTTGTCATTTGACCTTGGTAGTGGGGGATGTCGCCGATGCCTCGACGGTAGCGCGCGCCATGAAAGACTGCACCGCGGTGGTCCATCTGGCCGCAGTCGCCTCGGTGCAGGCCTCGGTCGATGACCCGATCGCCACGCACCAGAGCAACTTCATCGGTACGCTCAATATCTGTGAAGCCATGCGCCAGGCAGGTGTAAGGCGGGTGGTCTACGCCTCCAGTGCAGCGATTTACGGCAACAACGGCGAAGGCACCGCGATCAGTGAAGACACACCCAAAAATCCCCTGACGCCGTACGCCGCCGACAAACTGGCCAGCGAACACTTCCTTGATTTCTATCGCCGCCAGCACGGACTGGAACCGGTCATCCTGCGCTTCTTCAATATTTATGGACCGCGCCAGGATCCTTCGTCGCCTTATTCCGGCGTCATCAGTATTTTCAGCGAACGGGCACAAAAAAAACTCCCCATCACCGTTTATGGTGATGGGGAGCAAACAAGGGACTTCGTCTATGTCAATGACCTGGTCAAGATCCTGGTACAGGCGGTCACTGAATCAAAACCGCGTAATGAACCGATCAATGTCGGGTTTAACCGCTCCACCAGCTTGAACGATCTGGCGACGATGCTGGGCGAACTGCTGGGTTGGCCGCTTTCGCTGGCCTACGATGCGCCGCGATCCGGTGACATCAGGCACTCTCTCGCCGACAACAGTCGATTGCTGAGGCATTTTTCGTTGGAAAAACCGACCTGTTTTGCAGAGGGGCTGGGTCAGCTTCTCAGAAGTATTGATGCCGGCGGGCGCTAGAGGCGACTTCGGTTGCCAGCAAATGCTCGGCCAATACGTCATTGAGAAAGCGGAACTGATCGTTGAGCCCGATCACTTCGTTACTGAAGTGATGACCGGCTGCCGGAATCAGCAGTGCCTCGAATTTTTCGTCGAACATCAGGGTCAATACTTTACGAGACTCGAATTGCTGCGAGTAGTAGTTGTTGCCGAACACCGGAAAGCTCACGGCCAAGGTGACGTTGGTGATCATGACGTGCGCTCCTCAGAGAGAAAGAACCAGCCGAATACGCTTAACGTGAAGGCCGTCAGGGCCAGGCAGGTCAGGAGATGGATCAGCATGGTTCTACCCTCCGCTACAGGGTTTTGTGTTGGGTTGGAACTGATCCTACGCTGACGGTGCGTGGGCGGAAGGCAATCGTGGCGATGGTGAATATCGATGGGAGTGATGGTCTGATGTTGTGGGTGTTTCTGATGGCCCCATCGCGGGCAAGCCCGCTCCTACAGGGGATCGGGTTGGAACACGATTGTTGTGTACACCTGTAACCATTGTGGGAGCGGGCTTGCCCACGATGGCGGCCTCAAGAGCACCATCAATCCTGAGCGGCTACCCGCCGCCACCTATACTCAAACCAGGGGCCTCAGAGCGCCGAACCTCCCGTTCGGCTTACACTTCAGGAACCGCGATCTTGAACCTGCGTTCGCTGATCGTCGCCGTGCTGGTAGTGTTGGCGGGATGCGTCACGGCTCCGCCTGCCCCGGTAGAAGTGCCGCAGATCATGATTTCTCCAAGTACCTGGCAGCAAGTGGACCGGGAAATTGTCGATGCGTCGCAGTCGGCCACCGAGCAGGCAAAAATCTACGCCCACGGCGCCATGGATTACTGGCGCACCCGGGTCTATCAGCTGACCGAAGAAAATTTCATTCCTTGGTTCAGCAGTTACTGGACCCAGGAATGGCTATCGATGAAGGTCAGTTGGTACACCATCAGTGCCAAGGGCGAGCAGGATGCCACGGAGAAACGCCTGGCAGCGTATCTGCTGGAGAAGTACCAGGAAAAGGTGCTGGCTCCGGCGGCGCTTGAGGTGGATCCGGATGCGATTCTCACCCTGGCAGCGGCGTTCTACCTGGACATAATGAAGGAAGAACTGCAGAAAATTTCCCAACGTCATGGCGTGCCGATGGCGCAGCTCAATGGTCGCATCCGCAAAGTTCCCGCGATTGCCCTCGGGCCGCCGCCCGCCAGGGACGCCTCGCTGTACCAGGTGGTGCATGCTGAGCAGTTGAGCGCGTTGCCGGCGTACGCCGCGCTGGTCGACAAGGTCCACAAGGCCGGTGGCGACAAGGGTGTGGGCTCGACGGACACCGCCATGGCACCGGTGGCCAAGCGCGCCAGTCAACGCATCGAAGCCGAGATGGCCCCGCGTGGGGCGGCCAGTGCGGTAGCGGCGGCAGCGGGCAAGTTGGCCGGCGCGTTGATTTCCGTCGGCGTCGCGGGCGTTCGGGCGATCATCCAGGCCAACGATCGACCGGACAGCGAAGCGTTGATCCGCAGCAGCCTGGGCAACACGTTCGACAAGGCCTGGACCAAGCTGCTGCAGAACCCGACCACCGGTGTGATGGCGGGCACCTTGTACATGGCCTCGCAGATAGAGGGGAGCCTGGCGCAAAGCGCCCAACCGTCGGTCGGTACGGACCCAGGGTCTGTCGATTGGAGCCCGACCCAGTCGACTAATCAACAGATCAACCCATGACCCAAGGAGAACCTCATGTCCTATGTTGATGGCTTTGTCATTGCCGTACCCACCGCCAACCGCGAAAAATTCCGCAAGCACGCCGAGATGGCCGCTGCCATTTTCATCGAGAACGGCGCGCTCAGCCTCGCCGAGTGTTGGGGTGACGACGTGCCTGACGGCAAGGTGACCTCGTTTCCCATGGCGGTGAAACTCAAAGAGAACGAAACCGTGGTGTTTTCCTGGATCGTCTGGCCGGACAAGCCCACGCGTGACGCCGGGATGGCGAAACTGATGAGCGATCCGCGGGTGCAACCGGACGTCAATCCCATGCCATTCGATGGTCAAAGGATGATCTTCGGCGGTTTCGAAATGATCGTGAAGGCTTGATCCGAACCGCCGGATCACTCCGCCGCCGGGGTGATCCGGCAACTCTTGCGGTTGCGGATTTCGTCATCGGACGGTCGCTCGCGGACAAACTCGAAGCGCGGCTCGCCTTCGCTGTAATGCACCAGCCAGCCCCATTCCAGCTTGAGTTCATCCTGACCGGGTTCTGGGGGGGTGGCCCACCAGGGTTCCTTACTGAGGATCTGTCGCATGCTTCCCTCCGGTTGGTTCGCCTGCATCAACTATAACTTGCATGCCGGCAGACGCCAGAAGCGGCCTTGCAGGTTGTAGACTCAGGTTATTTCCGGCAGAGATATCTGGCATGAATGACGAACCCCATGAGCCGTTCAAGCGCTTGTTTTTCGCGCTCGGCTGCGCGCCGGCGCAACGCAAGGCCATCGCCCAGTGGCGCAGCGCCTTGCAACTGCGCAGCGGACGTGCGGTGCCGGTCGAGAACTTTCATCTGACCTTGAAGTTTCTGGGGGCGGTCGCGATCGCGCAGATTGCCGATATCTGCACGGCTGCCGCGTCTGTACGAACGTCGGGCGAACGCTTGACCGTGGAGCTCGATCGACTCGACGTCTGGCGCAGGGCAGGGGTCTTGGTGTTGGCACCCGAGCAGGCATCGCCCGCGTTGTTGCGGCTGGTGTATGACCTGGAGCAGGCCCTGTTGCCCTTTGGCCTTGAGGATGCACCACGGGAATTTCGCCCGCACTTGACCTTGGCTCGAGACTATCGGGCGCCGGTGCCGGAGTCTCCCACGCCACCCGAGTTTGTCCTGCGTGCTGATCGCTTCGCGTTGTTCGAATCGCACAAGGGCCGTTACCGGGCGCTGGCCGAATGGCCGTTGGGGGGTGTTTGACTTAAAGCTGGAACGCGGAGCGTCCCGGACTGCATTCCCACGCAGAGCGTGGGAACGATCACAAAAAAAGGCGCCCGAGGGCGCCAAACTTCACCTTAACCGAGGAGCCAGGTGAGGGATGCAGCGGTGGTAAGGCGCTGCATGAATAGAAAAGCTAAAGCTGAAATCCAGGTTGAATGTTATGGCCTCTTCGCGAGCAGGCTCGCTCCCACAGGGGGACGTATTCCATTGTGGGAGCGAGCCTGCTCGCGAAAGCGGCATCAAGTTCAACACTTATGTGCAGTGAATTACTGGCCGAGTTTCACCTTGGTCCAACCCCGGGTCATGATCCGCTGTACCGCAATCGGCTGGTCAGGGATGGCATACAAGGTTGCCATCACCGCTTCGGGCGGATACGAACCCGGCTCATTGCGAATCGCCTCATCCACCAACGGCGTTGCGGCCGCATTGGCGTTGCTGTAGCCGATGTTGTTGGTGATCTCGGCGATGATGTCCGGGCGCATCAGGAAGTTCATGAACAGGTAGGCGTTCTCGACGTTGGCGGCATCGCGCGGGATGGCGACCATGTCGTAGAAACTGCCGGCGCCTTCTTTCGGGATGCTGTAGTCGATCTTCACCTTGTCCCCGGCTTCCTGGGCGCGAGCCTTGGCCTGCAGCACATCGCCGGAGTAACCGACGGCCACGCAGATGTTGCCGTTGGCCAGGTCCGAGATGTACTTCGAGGAATGGAAGTACGCCACCGATGGGCGGATTTTCATGAACAGTGCTTCGGCTTCGGCGATGTGCGCCTTGTCCTTGTCGTTCACCGGGTAGCCCAGGTAGTGAAGGGCGGCCGGGATCATCTCGGTGGGCGAGTCGAGGAAACTGATGCCGCAGGCTTTGAGTTTTTCAGCATTTTCCGGTTTGAACAGCAGCTCCCAGGAGTTGGTCGGGGCGTTGGCGCCAAGCACATCCTTGACCTTCTGCGGGTTGAAGCCGATGCCGATCGAGCCCCACATGTACGGGAAGGCGTGGGCGTTGTCCGGGTCGCTGGCGGAGGCGTTTTTCAGCAGCACCGGATTGAGGTTCTGCCAGTTGGGCAGCTTCGACTTGTCCAGCTCCTGATAGACCCCGGCCTTGATCTGCTTGGCCAGGAAACTGTTGGACGGCACGACGATGTCGTAGCCGGACTTGCCCGCCAGCAAGCGAGCTTCAAGGGTTTCGTTACTGTCGAAGACATCGTAGGTCACGCGGATGCCGGTCTCGTCTTCGAACTTCTTGACGGTGTCCGGGGCAATGTAATCCGACCAGTTATAGACGCGCAGAACCTTGTCATTGGCCTGGGCGCCCGAGGCGATCACGCCCAATAAGGACAGTGTCAGCAGAGTCCTGCCAAACATTTTCATGTACAACTCCATTTCTTTTCTTATTCAAATCCTTGTAGGAGCGAGCCTGCTCCGGGCGGCGTTCCGACGAAAAACTCAAGGACAACGCGTTCATTCAGATTGCCCAAGCCATCGTTGACGTCCATCGCGAGCATGCTCGCTCCTACAGGGGGTGGTGCTAGGCCGTTGCTCCGACCATTTGCTTTTTCGGTTGTTGCCAGGATTCGCTGGCAGTCTGGTCCATCGCTTCCTGGATCGCCCGTTTACGGCTGGCTTCGGCGCGGCGGCTGAAGTACCAGACCATGAAGGTCACGATCGACACAGCCAACAGGATCAGGCTGGCCACGGCGTTGATCTCCGGCTTCACGCCCAGGCGCACCGCCGAGAACACTTCCATCGGCAGGGTGGTGGAACCCGGGCCCGAGACGAAGCTCGCCAGTACCAGGTCATCCAGCGACAGGGCAAACGACATCATGCCGCCGGCCGCCAGTGACGGCGCGATCATCGGGATGGTGATCAGGAAGAACACCTTGAACGGTTTCGCACCCAGGTCCATGGCCGCTTCTTCGATGGACAGGTCCAGCTCGCGAAGGCGCGCGGAGACTACCACTGCCACGTAGGCGGCACAAAACGTGGTGTGGGCGATCCAGATCGTCACGATGCCACGCTCCATCGGCCAGCCGATCATTTGCGCCATGGCCACGAACAGCAGCAACAGCGACAGACCGGTGATCACTTCCGGCATCACCAGCGGCGCGGTCACCAGGCCACCGAACAGCGTGCGGCCCTTGAAGCGCGTGACGCGGGTCAGCACGAATGCAGCCAATGTCCCCAGCGCCACCGCGGCAATCGCGGTGTAGCAGGCGATTTCCAGCGAACGCACCACCGAGCCCATCAGTTGCGAGTTGTCGAGCAGGCCGGCGTACCACTTGAACGACCAGCCACCCCACACCGTCACCAGCTTGGAGGCGTTGAACGAGTAGATCACCAGGATCAGCATCGGCAGGTAGATAAACGACAGGCCGAAAACCAGCATGAACTTTGAAAATCCGAAGCGTTTCATCCCCGTGCCTCCATCTCTTTGGCCTGGCTGCGGTTGAACAGCAGAATCGGCACGATCAGAATCAACAGCATCACCACCGCCAGGGCGGACGCCACCGGCCAGTCGCGGTTATTGAAAAACTCCTGCCACAGCACTCGGCCGATCATCAGGGTCTCGGGACCGCCCAACAGCTCCGGAATCACGAACTCACCGACCACTGGAATGAACACCAGCATGCACCCGGCGATGATGCCGTTCTTGGCCAGCGGCACGGTGATTTTCCAGAAGCTGTTGAAGGTGCTCGAACCCAGGTCCGAAGCCGCTTCCAGCAGGCTCTGGTCGTGTTTGACCAGGTTGGCGTACAGCGGCAGGATCATGAACGGCAGATACGCATACACCACGCCGATGTAGACGGCGGTGTTGGTGTTGAGGATCTCGATCGGGTGATCGGTCAGCCCGATCCACATCAAAAAGCCGTTGAGCAGGCCGTTGTTGCTGAGGATGCCCATCCACGCATACACGCGGATCAGGATCGCGGTCCAGGTCGGCATCATGATCAGCAGCATCAGCACGTTCTGTGCTTCCTTGCTTGCCTTGGTAATGGCATAGGCCATCGGAAAACCGATCACCAGGCACATCAGCGTACTGAACAGCGCAACCTTCAACGAACCGAGGTATGCCGAGAGGTACAGCTCATCTTCGCCCAGCAACGTGTAGTTGCCGATGTTGAGCAGCAGATTGAATTTCTGCTCGGCGTAGGTGTAGATCTCCGAGTAGGGCGGAATGGCCAGGGCTGCTTCCGAGAAGCTGATCTTCATCACCAAAAAGAACGGCAGCATGAAGAACAGGCACAGCCACAGGAACGGAATGCCGATGACCAGTTTTCGTCCGCTGGGCACCAGGCGCAGGAATTGCTGATTGAAGGTTCTCATGCGCGCAGTACCACGCCGCTGTCGTCTTCCCACCACACGTAGACCTGATCGTCCCAGGTCGGACGTGCGCCACGGCGTTCGGCGTTGGCCATGAACGATTGCACGACCTTGCCGCCAGGCAGCTTGACGTAGAACACCGAGTGGCCGCCGAGGTAGGCGATGTCATGCACGGTGCCGCTGGACCAGTTGTAGCGGGTGTCGGGCTTGGTGGTGCTGACCAGCAGTTTTTCCGGGCGAATGGCGTAGGTGATCGACTTGTCCTGCACCGAGGTGCTGACGCCGTGACCGACGTAGATCTTCTGCTCCAGATCCGTGCTGTGAATGATCGCGTGACCTTCCAGATCTTCCACCACGGTGCCTTCGAAAGCGTTCACGTTGCCGATGAATTCGCAGACCATGCGGCTGACTGGCGCTTCATAGATGTCCACCGGGCTGCCGATCTGGGCGATCCAGCCCAGGTGCATGATCGCAATGCGCTGGGCCATGGTCATGGCTTCTTCCTGGTCGTGGGTCACCATGACGCAGGTCACGCCGACGCGCTCGATGATCTCGACCAACTCCAGCTGCATTTGCGAACGCAGTTTTTTATCCAGCGCGCCCATCGGCTCGTCGAGCAGCAACAGCTTTGGACGTTTGGCCAGGGAGCGGGCCAATGCCACGCGCTGACGCTGGCCGCCGGACAACTGATGCGGCTTGCGCTTGGCGTACTGGGTCATGTGCACCAGGCGCAGCATTTCTTCGACGCGGGCATCGATTTCACTGGCGGGCAACCGGTCCTGCTTGAGGCCGAAGGCGATGTTCTGCGCCACGGTCATGTGCGGGAACAGGGCATAGGACTGGAACATCATGTTGATCGGCCGCTCGTACGGCGGCATGTTGGTGATGTCCACGCCGTCGAGCAGGATGCGCCCTTCAGTCGGGCGCTCGAAGCCGGCGAGCATGCGCAGCAGCGTCGATTTACCTGAACCGGAACCACCGAGCAGGGCAAAGATTTCACCCTGATGGATTTCCAGGGACACATCGTCCACAGCGGTGGTTTCGTCGAACTTCTTGGTGACGCGGTCGACTTTCACCAACACCTTTTTCGGTGCCTGGTGACCTTCAAGAGCCTTCCTGTAGATGCTGGAGGCGTTTGCCATGTGAAACTCCCAACAGGTTTCGTTCGCCGGGCCAACGCGGCCTGGCTTAATAGTTGATTGCAAACCCGAGCGGTCAGTGGGTCGCGATCCCTGTAGGAGCTGGCGAAGCCTGCGATGTTTTGACTTTGCTTTTCAAAATCAAGATCAAAAGATCGCAGGCTTCGCCAGCTCCTACAGGGGATTGCGCTGGATGCCCCGTCCGGGTTTATCCGGTGCCGCCTTCCTGGCTGCGGTACTTGTTGTTATTGCAGTGTGTTGTTGTCGTGAGTCACGGATGCGCGCAAGCGCACCCGCCAGACCCACGGGGGCAGTAAATTGATTGATCTTTTATGACGTCAGCGCGAGTTACGAAGCGCCGCCCGTTGTCGGCACGCGTCACCAAACGCCTGGAAAATTCTCAGGTAGGGCGGATTCGACAGGACCTGCCATTCCGGGTGCCATTGCACGCCGAGGGCGAAGGCCTTGCTGTGCTCCACCGAGACCGCTTCGATCAATCCGTCCGGCGCGAGTGCTTCGGCGCGCAGGCCAGGCGCGAGTCGGTCGATGCCCTGGCTGTGAATCGAATTGACCTGGAACTGCGGGGGCAGGTCCAGCGCCTGGAACACGCCACCGGGCTGCACATCGACGGCGTGCGCCGGTGCGTATTGCACCGCGAGGTCGGGATGGTCGGCTTCACGATGATCGAGGAAGCCGGGCAGTTCATGGACCTTCTGATGCAGGCTGCCACCGAACGCCACGTTCATCTCCTGAAAGCCGCGGCAGATGCCGAGCACCGGAACGCCGGCGGCAATCGCCGCGCGAATCAGGGGAAGGGTGGTTTGATCCCGCTGGGGATCGTGTTCGGTGCCGGGAGCGCTGGCGGGGCCTTGATAGTGGAAGGGCTCCACATTCGACGGCGAGCCGGTCAGCAACAGACCGTCGAGCTGCGGTAGCAGGTCTTCGATTTCGGTCAGGTCGCCCAGGGAAGGAATGACCACGGGCAGTCCCAGCGCGGCAACGCTGACAGCACGCAAGTACTTGTCACCGCTGACGTGGTAGGGGTGCAGGCCAATCTGTTTGACGCATGCAGTAACGCCGATCAATGGCTTGAATGCCATTTTTATCACCTCGAAGTTTCACACTTGAACGAGCTTTTCTGGAGCTTAGCCTTGTTGATTTTAATTAACAACTCTCATGTAAAAAATTCTAAACGCCGCACGTCTGAAGACGAGGATTTACGCGTGTTTCAAGGATGATCTGGCACACTCGTGCCTCTGAGAGGCCCGAAAATAAACGCTTAAAGGCTGTGTGTTCGCTATTGACTTCACTTTGCCTTTCGGATTGACTGGCTACGTGAAAGGGCGGTGAACATAATAATTAACAGCTAATAGGTGCATCATGTCGGTCCCTCTGCGTACCGTTCAACTCAACGAAGCAAACGCATTCCTTAAGAAATATCCTGAGGTTTTGTACGTCGACCTTCTGATTGCGGATATGAACGGTGTGGTGCGCGGCAAGCGCATCGAACGCACCAGTCTTCATAAGGTTTACGAGAAAGGCATCAACCTGCCAGCGTCCCTGTTTGCGCTGGACATCAATGGCTCCACGGTGGAAAGCACCGGCCTGGGCCTGGACATCGGCGACTCCGACCGGATCTGCTATCCGATCCCTGGCACCCTGAGCATCGAGCCATGGCAGAAGCGCCCAACCGCGCAACTGCTGATGACCATGCACGAGCTCGAAGGCCAGCCGTTCTTCGCCGACCCGCGGGAAGTGTTGGCAAATGTGGTGCGCAAGTTCGACGACATGGGCCTGACCATCTGCGCCGCGTTCGAACTGGAGTTCTACCTGATCGACCAGGACAACGTGAACGGTCGCCCACAGTCGCCGCGTTCGCCGGTGTCCGGCAAGCGTCCGATGTCGACCCAGGTGTACCTGATCGACGACCTCGACGAATACGTCGACTGCCTGCAGGACATCCTCGAAGGCGCGAAAGAGCAGGGCATCCCGGCTGACGCCATCGTCAAGGAAAGCGCCCCGGCGCAGTTCGAAGTCAACCTGCACCACGTGGCCGATCCTATAAAGGCTTGCGATTACGCGGTGCTGCTCAAGCGTCTGGTGAAAAACATCGCCTACGACCACGAGATGGACACCACGTTCATGGCCAAGCCGTATCCAGGCCAGGCGGGTAACGGTCTGCACGTACACATTTCGATTCTCGACAAGGAAGGCAACAACATCTTTGCCAGCGAGGATCCCGAGCAGAACGCCGCGCTGCGTCACGCGATCGGCGGTGTGCTCGAGACCCTGCCGGCGCAGATGGCGTTCCTTTGCCCGAACGTCAACTCTTACCGTCGTTTCGGCGCGCAGTTCTACGTGCCGAACTCGCCGAGCTGGGGCGTCGACAACCGTACCGTAGCGGTTCGCGTGCCGACCGGTTCACCGGACGCCGTGCGCATCGAGCACCGCGTGGCCGGTGCCGACGCCAACCCGTACCTGTTGATGGCTTCGGTTTTGGCCGGCGTGCACCACGGCCTGACCAACCAGATCGAGCCTGGCGCCCCGGTGGAAGGCAACAGCTACGAACAGAACGAGCAGAGCCTGCCGAACAACCTGCGCGATGCCCTGCGCGAGCTGGACGACAGCGAAGTCATGGCCCGTTATATCGACCCGATGTACATCGACGTGTTCGTGGCGTGCAAGGAAAGCGAGCTGGCCGAGTTCGAGAACTCCATCTCCGACCTTGAGTACAACTGGTACCTGCATACCGTTTAAGACGGATCACGCCGATCAACTGTGGGAGCGAGCCTGCTCGCGAAGGCGGCGGTTCAGTCAGCATTGATGTTGTCTGACACACCGC
>NZ_JBYTEO010000094.1:0-20063 GCF_058791355.1 Pseudomonas sp. EB271-G4-1 | reverse complement strand
AAACCGGCAGGACGCCGGTTTAGCCGCGCTGGGCCAGGGACGGCCCATCGCGGCGACCCACGGAGCAATGCCGGAGACAGGGCATGCCGAGCCCTAGCGAGGCACCAAGTGGTGGGGCAAAGCCTTTTGCTTACTTTTTGGCGTTTGAAAAAGTGAGTCGCCGTAAGGGCGAAACCATAAGTAGCCGTTACCGCAGCAACGGATATGTACTCAGAAAACAATCTCCCACAACAAGCTTCGATGCGGCATGGATCAACGTTGGTAGAGGCCCCGATGGACGTCGTCACAGGTTGACGGACAGACTCAGGGTGTGAGGGGGCAAGAAAATCAAGATCTAAAGCCAAGCAAAAGCCAAAGCCAAAGCAAAAGCCGACCGGTCGGCCTGTTTTTCAAGTGCAGGTTAATGAGCGGCCGACACCCGCCACACCTTATTCCCCACATCATCGGCCACCAGCAAGGCGCCTTGCTGATCGATCACCACGCCCACCGGCCGGCCCATGGCTTTTTCCTCGTCATTGAGGAATCCGGTGAGCACATCCACCGGTTGCCCGCTTGGCTTGCCACCGCTGAAGGGCACGAAAATCACTTTGTAACCGCTGTGCGGCTTGCGGTTCCAGGAGCCATGCTGGCCGATGAACGCACCTTCCTTGAACTGCACCGGCAATCGGTTGCCTTCGGCAAAGGTCAGGCCAAGTGAAGCGGTGTGAGGCCCCACCGCATAGTCCGGGGCGATCGCCTTGGCCACCAGGTCCGGGTTTTGCGGGTCGACACGCTCGTCGACGTGCTGGCCGTAATAACTGAATGGCCAGCCATAGAAGGCGCCGTCTTTCACCGAGGTGATGTAGTCCGGCACCAGGTCGCTGCCGATTTCGTCCCGCTCATTCACGGCGGTCCACAGCGCACCGCTTTGCGGCTCCCAGGCCATGCCGTTGGGGTTGCGCAGGCCTGAAGCGAAGATCCGGTGGTTGCCGGTGGCGCGATCCACTTCCCAGATCGCCGCGCGCCCTTGCTCCTGGTCCATGCCGTTCTCGCCGACGTTGCTGTTGGAACCCACCGTGACATACAGCTTGCTGCCGTCCTTGCTGGCGATGACGTTTTTGGTCCAGTGGTGATTCAGGGTGCCCCCTGGCAAGTCGACGACCTTGATCGGTTTGTTCTGGATTGCCGTGTTGCCGTTCTCATAATGGAAGCGCAACAGCCGGTCGGTGTCGGCCACGTACAGGTCATTGCCGACCAGGGTCATGCCGAAGGGCGAGTTGAGGTTTTCCAGGAATACCGTGCGGGTTTCGGCAACGCCATCGTGGTTGCCATCTCGCAGCAGGGTGATGCGGTTCGGGCTCGGCACGCCGGCACCGGCGCGCCCCATGACTTTCTTGGTGATCCAGCCCTTGATGCCTTTGTTGTCATCGGGTTTGGGCGGGGCATTGGTTTCGGCAACCAGCACGTCGCCATTGGGCAGCACATAAAGCCAGCGTGGATGATCGAGGTTCTCGGCAAATGCGCCGACATGAGTACCGCTGGCCGCGACGGGTTTTGCGCCGTCCGCCCAGCCAATGGCCGGGGCGATGTTCATTGTCGGGAACAGCGTCTTGTTCGGTTCCGGTAGCTTGGGGGACGGCCCGATGCCGTCGGTGACTTGCAAGCGGGCGGTTTCGCCACAGGCGACGAGCCCTCCCGCTAATGCGATGACGAAAACCAGCTCGGATGTGCGCATTGCTGACCTTCCCTATGAATGCAGTGACTTAAATCATAGAGAAGCGGCAAAGCCCGATGGTTCAACCTTTAGCCGCGAGCTTCCTTGAGCAACACGGCAATGCCTGGGTGATAGTGACCGGCTTCATTGCGCAATTTGCGATAGGCATAGGGGAAATACCAGGCCACGGCGCAGCAATGCTCCTTTTGCAGGTCATCGACCATGTCCTGGAGTTCCTCCGGGGTGGCGCCTTGCTGGCTCTTGTGGGGAGCGACGAACAGGCAGCCGATTCTCAGGTCGCTGGCGTAGCTGATTTTTTTCGCGTCACTGGTGATGTCCAGCAAGGCCTGGGTCAGGTTCAGGCTGTTAACGCGTGGCCAGCGCTGCGTGGCCTGCAGCCAGGCGCGATCTTCGGTGGTGGCGATAAACAGGTCGGCGCGGCCGTTGCGTTCGCCTTCTTCGGTCTGTTTGCGCGTGGGCGATTGTTGCAGTGTGACCATCTCAGCCATCCATGCCGCGGCAGAAAGCAGGCCGAGGTTGGCTTTTTCATCGAGCCAGTAGGGTGTCTCGTTGTCGCCGCGAACGGCGTTATAACGATCGATACAGTCGAACCAGCGCTCCAGCACCGGACGCAGGAATTCCAGCTTCGGATTACTGATGATCATGCCTTGCATAGGGCTCACCTTATTATTGTGTTGTGAGATTGTGGCAAATTGATATCACTGAAGTGAGTGTGACACAAGATTGACGTCATTTTATGAATGGTTGGCAGTTATTCGTTCCGGCACCCTGTCTTCAATTGACGCTCCACCCCCAACCCTCTAACCTTCGCCGCTTGTTTCAGGTGCTCTGTGGCTTGGGTCGACAGAGTGAAACAGGGAAGCCGGTGAGTGAGCGCTTCAGTCGATGAAGCCCTGCGATCCCGGCGCTGCCCCCGCAACGGTAAATGAGTGAAAACTGCGCTTGAAGCCACTGCGTCGATCCATCGATGCGGGAAGGCGCGCAGCGAGGCGTCACGCCGCTCATGAGCCCGGAGACCGGCCTGATCCATCCAAGCGGCATCACGGTGGGCGATGCCAGGCTTCTTGCCGTCTATTCTTGTGCCTGCCCGCCGTTAATCCTGCCTCAACGGAGAGCTCCCCCATGTCTGACAATCCTGATCGTGACGAACGTCACCTGGCGCGCATGCTGCGCAAAAAGGCCGTCATCGACGAACGCATCGCCAATTCCCCAAACGAATGTGGCCTGCTGCTGGTGCTGACCGGCAATGGCAAAGGCAAGAGCAGTTCGGCGTTCGGCATGCTGGCGCGTGCCATGGGTCATGGCATGCAGTGCGGCGTGGTGCAGTTCATCAAGGGGCGTAACAGCACCGGTGAAGAGCTGTTCTTCCGGCGCTTTCCCGAGCAGGTGCGTTTTCATGTGATGGGCGAGGGCTTCACCTGGGAAACACAGGATCGCCAGCGCGACATCGCGGCTGCCGAAGCGGCCTGGGCGGTGTCGCAGCAACTGCTGCGCGACTCGTCCATCGGCCTGGTGGTGCTGGACGAACTGAACATCGCCCTCAAGCACGGCTACCTCGATCTCGATCAGGTGCTCAGCGATTTGCAGGCGCGTCCGCCTATGCAGCACGTGGTGGTTACTGGTCGCGGCGCCAAGCCGGAGATGGTTGAACTGGCGGATACCGTCACTGAAATGGGCATGATCAAGCACGCCTTCCAGGCCGGTATCAAGGCGCAAAAAGGCGTGGAGCTGTGAACCAGCCTCGACGTTGCCCGGCGGTGCTGATTGCTGCGCCGGCGTCCGGCCAGGGCAAGACGACCGTGACCGCTGCGCTGGCCCGGTTGCATCGTAACCAGGGCCGTAAGGTTCGCGTGTTCAAGTGCGGCCCGGACTTTCTCGATCCGATGATCCTCGAACGCGCCAGCGGTGCGCCGGTGTATCAACTGGACATGTGGATGGTCGGCGAGCAGGACAGTCGCCGCCTGTTGTGGGAGGCCGCCGGCGACGCTGACCTGATCCTGATCGAGGGTGTCATGGGGCTGTTCGACGGTACGCCGTCCAGCGCTGACCTGGCGCGGCATTTCGGCGTGCCGGTGCTCGCTGTGATCGACGGCACCGCCATGGCCCAGACCTTCGGCGCACTGGCCCTGGGCCTGGCGCGTTATCAGCCGGACTTGCCGTTTGCCGGCGTGCTGGCCAACCGCGTGGGCACCCTGCGCCACGCGCAACTGCTCGAAGGCAGCCTGACCGAAGGCCTGCGCTGGTATGGCGCCTTGTCACGGGAGACCGGGATCGAATTGCCGAGTCGACACCTTGGCCTGGTGCAGGCCAGCGAGTTGAATGACCTGGATGTGCGCCTCGATGCGGCGGCCGAGGCCCTGGCCGGCAGTTGCGAAGTCGAACTGCCGCCGGCGGTGGAATTCGCCGCGCCCGATGTGGTGACAGTCGAGCCCTTGCTGGCTGGCGTGCGCATCGCCGTGGCCCGTGACGAAGCGTTTGCCTTTACCTATGGCGCCAGTCTCGATGTGCTGCGGGCGATGGGCGCCGAGCTGCGGTTTTTCTCGCCGATCCGTGATGCAGGTTTGCCAGAGGCCGACAGCCTGTACCTGCCGGGTGGCTATCCGGAATTGCACCACGTGGCATTGGCGCAGAACACTGCCATGCTCAGCGCCATCCGCGCCCACCACGCGGCAGGCAAACCCTTGCTGGCCGAATGCGGCGGCATGCTTTATTTGCTCGATTCGCTGACCGATGTCGAGGGCACTCGTGCCGAGCTGGTCGGCTTGTTGAAGGGCGACGCGGTGATGCAAAAGCGCCTTGCTGCATTGGCTCTGCAAGCGGTTGAGCTGCCGGAAGGTTCTTTGCGCGGGCATACCTATCACCATTCGTTGACCACGACCGAGCTTGTTCCGATTGCCCGTGGCCTGAGTCCTAACGGCGGGCGTGGGGCCGAAGCGGTTTATCGTGAGGGGCGGATGACGGCCTCTTACGTGCACTTTTATTTCCCGTCCAATCCATCAGCGATTGCCGCTTTGTTTGCGCCTGACTGGACGGACGCCTTCGCGAGCAGGCTCGCTCCCACAGGGGAACGCATATCAAATGTGGGAGCGAGCCTGCTCGCGAAGAGCCATGACTGACAACGCCTTCAGCCAGGCCGAACGCGACGCGGTCTACCGCGCCATCGGTGAACGCCGCGACATGCGTCACTTCGCCGGCGGCACGGTCGAGCCCGAGCTGCTGCGACGCCTGCTCGAAGCCGCGCATCAGGCCCCAAGTGTCGGCCTGATGCAGCCCTGGCGGTTCATCCGCATCAGCGATCGAGCCTTGCGTGGCCAGATCCAACAGCTGGTGGAGCAAGAACGTATCCGCACCGCCGAGGCCCTGGGTGAGCGCACCGACGAATTCATGCACCTCAAGGTCGAGGGCATCAACGATTGCGCCGAAGTGCTGGTCGCCGCGTTGATGGACGATCGCGAACGGCACATCTTCGGTCGTCGCACCCTGCCGGAAATGGACCTGGCCTCGTTGTCTTGCGCCATCCAGAACCTCTGGCTGGCGTCCCGCGCCGAAGGGCTGGGCATGGGCTGGGTCTCGCTGTTCGAACCGCAAGCCTTGGCGGACCTGCTGGGCCTGCCGCCTGGTGCCAAGCCCCTGGCCATTCTCTGCCTGGGACCGGTCAAGGCCTTCTATCCGGCGCCAATGCTGGTGCTCGAAGGCTGGGCGCAGGCGCGTCCGTTGAGTGAGCTGCTGTACGAAAATTATTGGGGAGTGAGTCAATGAGTGTGGCGTTGTTGAGTGTCGCCGCGGTAGCGCTGGATGCGCTGCTGGGTGAGCCCAAGCGCTGGCATCCGCTGGTGGCGTTTGGCCGTTTCGCCGAGCGCATCGAGCAACGTTTCAATGGTGGCGGTCGCGGCTGGCGCAGCCATGGGGTCACCGCGTGGGTGATCGCCGTAGTGCCGCTGACCCTGTTGGCCACGGCGCTCTCATGGGCGCCGTACGTCGGCTGGATCGTCGAGATTCTCGCGCTCTATTGCGCCCTGGGCATGCGCAGCCTCGGCGAGCACGTCACGCCGGTGGCCAAGGCCTTGCGCAGCGGTGACCTTGAAGAAGCGCGCCAACGCGTGAGTTATCTGGTCAGCCGCAAAACCAGTGATCTGGATGAAACCGCCGTGGCCCGTGCCGCCACCGAATCGGTGCTGGAAAACGGCAGCGACGCGGTGTTCGCCGCGCTGTTCTGGTTTGCCGTGGCCGGTGCGCCCGGCGTGGTGCTCTACCGTTTGAGCAACACCCTGGACGCGATGTGGGGCTATCGCAACGAACGCTTCGAGCGTTTCGGCTGGGCGGCGGCCAAGATCGACGACGTGCTCAATTACATTCCGGCGCGCCTGGTGGCGCTGACCTATGCACTGCTGGGCAAGACCCGACTGGCGTTGAAATGCTGGCGTACCCAGGGGCCAACCTGGGACAGCCCGAATGCCGGTCCGGTGATGGCGGCGGGGGCCGGTGCGTTAGGCGTCGAGCTGGGCGGGCCGGCGATTTATCACGGTGAACTGCATCAGCGCCCGGCGCTGGGCGAGGGCGTGCCGGCGGATGCCGACGCCATCGACCGCGGCTGGCAACTGGTGCAGCGTGGGGTATGGTTGTGGCTGCTGATTCTGTGCGTGGGGTCTGAATTTTATGCTTGAGCACGGCGGACGACTGCGCAAGGCGGCGCACGATTACGGCATCGATGAAGCCGATTGGCTTGACCTGTCCAGCGGCCTGGCCCCCTGGCCGTTTCCAGTGCCGGACATCCCGCAACGGGCCTGGGCGCGATTGCCGGAAACCAATGACGGTCTGGAGCAGGCGGCCTGCGACTACTACGGCACCTTGCAAGCGTTGCCGGTCGCCGGTTCGCAGATGGCCATCCAGTTGCTGCCGCGTTTGCGGCGGGCGGGCAAGGTCGGCGTACTGTCACCCTGTTATGCCGAACATGCCGAGGCGTGGCGGCGCAATGGCTACATCGTGCGCGAAGTGCTGGAGCAGGAGGTCGACTTCTTCGTCGATAGCCTCGACGTGCTGGTGGTGGTCAACCCGAATAATCCAACCGGGCTGAACCTGACGCCCGCCCGGCTGCTCGACTGGCATTCGCGCCTGGCCCCGCGCGGTGGCTGGCTGGTGGTGGACGAGGCCTTCATGGACAACACGCCGCACCTGAGTGTGGCGCCGTTTGCCCATCAGGTAGGCTTGATCGTGCTGCGCTCCTTTGGCAAGTTTTTCGGCCTGGCCGGCGTGCGCCTGGGTTTTGTCCTGGCTGAGCGCAAGTTGCTCAAGTTGCTCGCCGAGCAAGTAGGGCCGTGGGCGGTCAGCGGGCCGACCCGAGTGCTGGGCCAGGCGTGCCTGCGCGACACCGAAGGGCACGTTCGGCAGCGCGAGCGCGCCGATGAGGCCAGTGCGCGGCTGGCCACCCTGTTGACCCGGCACGGCTTCCAACCCCAAGGCGGGTGCGCCTTGTTCCAATGGCTAATCACCGAGCGCGCCGAAGTACTGCACGAGTTCATGGCCCGGCGCGGCATTCTATTGCGCCTGTTCACCCACAACAGCAGCCTGCGTTTCGGCCTGCCTGGCGATGAAGCCGACTGGGCCCGCCTCGACTGCGCGTTCGACGCCTTCACCAGGGAAAGCCAATGACCACGCTAATGGTGCAGGGCACCACATCCGACGCCGGTAAAAGCACGCTGGTGACGGCACTGTGCCGCTGGGTTACGCGCCAGGGTGTCAGCGTGGTGCCGTTCAAGCCGCAGAACATGGCGCTCAATAGCGCGGTGACTGCCGACGGTGGCGAGATTGGTCGCGCGCAAGCCGTGCAAGCCCAGGCTGCTTTTCTTGAGCCCCACACCGACATGAACCCGGTGCTGCTCAAGCCCAACAGCGATACCGGCGCCCAGGTGATCATCCATGGGCGTGCAGTCACCACGATGAATGCCGTGGCCTATCACGACTACAAATCCATTGCGATGCAAGCGGTGCTGGCGTCCCACGAACGCTTGAGCTCAGCGTATCCAGTGGTGATGGTCGAGGGGGCGGGCTCACCGGCCGAGATCAACCTGCGCGCTGGCGACATCGCCAACATGGGCTTCGCCGAAGCGGTCGATTGCCCGGTGGTGCTGATCGCCGACATCAATCGGGGCGGGGTTTTCGCTCACCTGGTGGGCACCCTGGAACTGCTGTCGCCCTCCGAGCAGGTGCGGGTCAAAGGTTTCGTCATCAACCGTTTTCGCGGTGACATCGCCCTGCTGCAACCCGGTCTCGACTGGCTGGAAGCGCGCACTGGCAAGCCGGTGATCGGCGTACTGCCTTACGTGATGGACCTGCACCTGGAGGCCGAGGACGGCATCGACCAGCGCCAGGCCGACAAGGCCGGGCAGCTGTTGAAGGTGGTGGTGCCGGTGCTGCCGCGCATCAGCAACCACACCGATTTCGATCCACTGCGCCTGCACCCGCAAGTGGACCTGCAATTCATTGGCCCCGGCCAGGCGATTCCAGCGGCCGACCTGATCATTCTGCCAGGCTCGAAAAGCGTGCGTAGCGATCTGGCCTATCTGCGCGCCAATGGCTGGGACGCCGCGATCTCGCGACACCTGCGCTATGGCGGCAAAGTCCTGGGTATTTGCGGTGGCCTGCAGATGCTCGGCGAGCAGGTGCATGACCCGCTGGGACTTGAAGGCGCGCCGGGGTCCAGTGATGGCCTGGGCCTGCTGGCATTCACCACGCAGCTCGAAGAACACAAGCAGCTACGCAACGTGCGCGGGCGTCTTGCACTGGAGAATGCCGAGGTCTGCGGCTATGAGATTCACGCTGGCGTTACCACCGGACCTGCCCTGGAAAATGCCGCCGTGCAGTTGGACGATGGTCGTTGCGATGGCGCGCAGAGTGTCGATGGGCAAATTTTCGGCACCTATTTGCATGGCCTGTTTGAATCCCCGGCGGCGTGCAGTGCGCTGTTGCGATGGGCGGGTTTGCAGAATGTGCAGGAGGTGGATTACCACGGCTTACGCGAGCGGGATATCGAGCGCTTGGCGGATCTGGTTGAAAAGCATCTGGATACCGGGCTGTTGCGCGAGCTCTGTGGTTTTTAAGTTGGCCGTGCTGGCCCCATCGCGGGCAAGCCCGCGCCCACAGGGTTAACGGGTGTACTTAAGTTTTGTGACCAACCCAAACAACTGTGGGAGCGGGCTTGCCCGCGAAGGGGCCCGTCATGACACTGCACATTTTATGGAATAAACCATGCTCCAACTGATCCTCGGCGGCGCCCGCTCCGGCAAGAGTCGCCTGGCTGAAAAGCTGGCGACAGACAGCGGCCTTCAAGTGACCTACATCGCCACCAGCCAACCCCTGGACGGTGAAATGAACGAGCGTGTCGCCCATCACCGCGCCCGCCGTCCGACCGAATGGGCGTTGATCGAAGAGCCTGTGGAACTGGCCCGCATCCTGCGCGAAACCGCCAGCAGCGAGCGCTGCCTGCTGGTGGACTGCCTGACGTTGTGGATGACCAACCTGCTGATGCTCGATGACACCGAGCGTCTGGTGGCCGAGCGCGAAGCCTTGCTCGAATGCCTGGCGTCGTTGCCGGGTGAAATCATTTTTGTCAGCAACGAGACCGGAATGGGCGTCGTGCCGCTGGGCGAATTGACTCGCCGCTATGTCGATGAAGCCGGTTGGCTGCATCAAGCCCTGGCCGAGCGTTGCCAGCGTGTCGTCCTGACCGTTGCCGGCCTGCCCCTGACTTTGAAAGGAACTGCTTTATGAGCCCAACCTGGTGGCTGAACCCCTGCAAACCGATCGACGCCCAGGCGGTCGAGCAGGCGCAAGCCCGTCAACAGCAACTGACCAAGCCGGCCGGCTCACTCGGTCAGCTTGAGTCGGTGGCGGTGCAACTGGCCGGACTGCAGGGGCAGGTGAAGCCGAGTCTGGAGCGGTTGTGGATCGCGATTTTTGCCGGTGACCATGGTGTGGTGGCCGAGGGAGTGTCGGCCTATCCCCAGGAAGTTACCGGGCAGATGCTGCTCAACTTCGTCAGCGGCGGTGCAGCGATCAGTGTGTTGGCGCGGCAGTTGGGCGCCTCCCTGGAAGTGGTCGACCTGGGCACCATCACACCGTCGTTGAAACTGGCGGGTGTGAGACACCTGAACATCGGGCCCGGCACGGCGAATTTTGCCCAAGGGCCAGCGATGACCGCGGCGCAAGGCGAACGCGCGTTGCAGGCCGGTCGCGACAGCGTTGAGCGCGCCGTTGCGATGGGTGCGCAACTGTTCATCGGTGGCGAAATGGGCATCGGCAACACCACGGCGGCCAGCGCCCTGGCCTGTGCCTTGCTCGATTGCCCGGTGGTGCATCTGGCCGGGCCGGGTACGGGGCTGGATGCGGCGGGTGTCAGTCGTAAAGCGCAAGTGATCGAGCGCGCGCTGGTGCTGCACGGCGCTCAACGTGGCGATGCGCTGCAGACCTTGTTCAATCTGGGCGGTTTTGAAATCGCGGCACTGGTGGGCGCCTACCTGGCGTGCGCCCAGCAAGGCATTGCAGTGCTGGTGGACGGGTTCATCTGCAGTGTCGCGGCCTTGGTCGCGGTGCGCTTGAATCCGTCGTGCCGCCAATGGCTGTTGTTCGGTCATCGCGGAGCCGAGCCGGGCCATCGTCATGTGCTGGAAACCCTGAAGGCCGAACCCTTGCTGGACCTCGGCTTGCGCCTGGGCGAGGGCAGTGGTGCCGCGCTGGCCGTGCCATTGCTGCGTCTGGCCTGCGAGCTGCACGGGCAGATGGCGACGTTCGCCGAAGCGGCGGTGGCGGACCGTCCGGCATGATCTTGCATCTGGACTTGTTGCGTCACGGTGAAACAGAACTCGGTGGCGGCTTGCGCGGCAGCCTTGACGATGCGCTGACCGACAAGGGCTGGGCGCAGATGCGCCAGGCGGTGGCGGGGCAGGGGCCCTGGGATCGCCTGGTCAGCTCGCCTTTGCAGCGCTGTGCGCGTTTCGCCGAAGAACTGGCGATGCAGGCAGGACTGCCGATCGAGCTGAACAAAGACCTGCAGGAACTGCACTTCGGTGCCTGGGAGGGACAGAGTGCCGCGGCACTGATGGAAACCGACGCCCAGGCCCTGGGTTTGTTCTGGGCTGATCCGTATTCGTTTACCCCGCCAGAGGGTGAACCGGTCGCGGAGTTTTCAGCGCGAGTACTCGCGGCGGTCGCACGCTTGCATGGGGCGTACGCCGGAGAGCGTGTGCTGCTGGTCAGTCATGGCGGGGTCATGCGTTTATTGCTGGCCCACGCCCGGGGCTTGCCCCGCGAGCAACTGCTCAATGTCGAAGTGGCGCACGGCGCGCTGTTCTCGCTCTTGGTCGAGCCCGGTGGTGTCTTGAGGGAAGTGCGCTGAACATGTTGCCATTCTGGATCGCCCTGCAATTTCTCAGCAGCCTGCCGATTCGTCTACCGGGCATGCCAACGCCTGAGGAACTGGGGCGCTCGCTGCTGTTTTATCCGCTGGTGGGTGTGCTGTTCGGCGTGATTCTGTGGGCGCTGAACGGGCTGTTGCTGGGCACGCCACTGCTGCTCCATGCCGCACTGCTATTGACGGCGTGGGTGCTGCTCAGTGGCGCGCTGCACCTGGATGGCCTGGCCGACAGCGCCGATGCATGGCTGGGCGGATTCGGCGACCGCGAGCGCACGCTGACGATCATGAAGGATCCGCGCAGCGGGCCGATCGCCGTGGTCACGCTGGTGCTGGTGTTGCTGCTCAAGTTTGCCGCGTTGCTAGCGTTGATTGAGCAGCAGCACAGTGTGCTATTGATCATCGTCCCACTGATTAGCCGCAGCGCGTTACTGGGGTTGTTCCTCACCACGCCCTACGTGCGTCCCGGTGGATTGGGCCAGGCGCTGGCCGATCATCTTCCGCGGTTGGCGGGCAAGCAGGTGTTGGCGGTCAGTGCCTTGTTGTGTGTGCTGATCGCTGGGTTCAACGGCGTTTGGGCGCTGCTGCTGGCGGCGCTGCTGTTTGCCTGGCTGAGGCAGGTGATGCTGCGCCGATTGGGCGGCACGACAGGTGACACGGCAGGGGCGTTGCTGGAGCTATTGGAAGTAGCAGTGCTGGTGGGCGTGGCGCTAATCCTGTAGGAGCGAGCATGCTCGCGATGGAGGTACAAGCACCGAGGGGTGTCAGGCAGTCAGCGTCATCGTTGACGTCCATCGCGAGCATGCTCGCTCCTACAGGTAGAGGGGTTTGGTGTAACATAAATTTGCTTTCATTCAACCACGGGTATATACACGCACCATGCTCGAATCCCAATGTTTATGCATCAACCTGCGTCGCGCCGCCCGTGGCGTCAGCAGGCATTACGACGGCGCTCTCGATGGCTTCGGGATCAACGTTGCGCAGTATTCTTTGCTGTGCAACCTGCAGCGCCTGGATCAACCGAGTATCTCAACCCTCGCCGAAGCCATGGGCCTGGATCGCAGTACCCTGGGGCGCAACTTGCGTGTGCTGGAGGGTGATGGCCTGGTGACGCTGGTCGAGGGCGAGGACATGCGCAATCGCATCGTCCTGCTCACCGAAGCGGGCGCCGAGCGCCTCAAAGCCGCCTTGCCCGCCTGGGAGGCGGCGCAACAGCGCTTGGTCGATCGCTTGGGCGCGGAAAAGCGTGAAACGTTATTGAAGTTGCTGGACGAACTGGCTTGAGGTCAGTTTTTTCGATTTTAAGCGGGTATATACCCGTAAATGGAGAACAAGAATGACCTCGATGTGGCGTACGTGCGGTTGGGTTTTACTGGGAAGTGCGCTGATCCTGGCGTTGTCCCTCGGGGTGCGACACGGTTTCGGGCTATTCCTGGCGCCGATGAGTGCCGAGTTCGGCTGGGGGCGTGAAGTCTTCGCCTTCGCCATCGCCCTGCAGAACCTGATCTGGGGCCTGGCGCAACCCTTCACCGGCGCCCTGGCCGACCGCTTTGGCGCGGCCAAAGTGGTGCTGGTCGGCGGCGTCCTGTACGCGGCGGGGTTGGTCTGCATGGGGCTTTCCGACTCGGCGGTGACCTTGTCCCTGAGCGCCGGCCTGCTGATCGGGATCGGCCTGTCCGGCACCTCCTTCTCAGTGATCCTCGGCGTGGTCGGGCGTGCGGTGCCGCCAGAAAAACGCAGCATGGGCATGGGTATCGCCAGTGCCGCCGGTTCGTTCGGCCAGTTCGCCATGCTGCCGGGCACGCTCGGTTTGATCGGCTGGCTCGGCTGGTCGGCGGCATTGCTGGCGCTGGGTGTGCTGGTGGCACTGATCGTGCCGCTGGTGAGCATGCTCAAGGACAAGCCGCTGCCGCTGCTCGGCCACGAACAGACCCTTTCTGAAGCGTTGCGCGAGGCGTGCTCCCATTCGGGGTTCTGGCTGCTGGCATTCGGCTTTTTTGTCTGTGGCTTCCAGGTGGTGTTCATTGGCGTGCACCTGCCAGCGTACCTGGTGGATCAACATCTGCCGGCGACGGTGGGTACCACGGTGCTGGCCTTGATCGGCCTGTTCAACATCTTCGGCACCTATACCGCCGGCTGGCTCGGCGGGCGCATGTCCAAACCGCGTCTGTTGACTGGCCTGTACCTGCTGCGCGCCGTGGTGATCGGGTTGTTCCTGTGGGCGCCAGTGACGACGACCAGCGCCTACCTGTTCGGGATGGCCATGGGGTTCCTATGGTTGTCGACCGTTCCCTTGACCAACGGCACCGTGGCCACCTTGTTCGGCGTACGAAACCTGTCCATGCTCGGTGGGATTGTTTTCCTGTTTCACCAGCTCGGGTCATTTCTCGGTGGCTGGCTGGGCGGGGTGGTGTACGACCGGACCGGGAGCTACGACTTGATCTGGCAGGTGGCGATCCTCTTGAGCCTGATGGCGGCCGCGCTTAACTGGCCCGTGCGTGAGCGGCCCGTGGCGCGTCTGCAAAGCCAGCTGAGTGCGACATGAACAGCCTCTGGTCGCGGATCGTGATCGCCGCTGTGTGCGGCTTGCTGCTGGCCGTGGCCTGGTGGGGCTGGCATCAGGGCGGCCTGGCGTTGATGCAACTGGGCATGGGGGCGTGCTAGAGGGCGGCATTCTTCAAGGACGCTTGCTAGCAGCAAGTGAGGGCGAGTAACTTCAATCTCACAAGAACTCTCAAGGAAGCACCGATATGCTGATGCGCTGGCTGGCGGTTCCCGTGTTACTGGTAGCGTTTACCGGATTGGCCCAGGCGGCAGAGTGCCCGGCGCTGCTCGAAGGCTCGTTGCCCAAGCTGCGCGCCAAGGAATCCATCGATCTGTGCCAGCGTTTCGCCGGCAAGCCGCTGGTGGTGGTCAATACCGCCAGCTTCTGTGGTTTTGCCCCGCAGTTCAAAAGCCTCGAGGCGCTCAATCAGCGCTACAAGGAACAGGGGCTGGAGGTGATCGGTGTGCCGTCCAATGACTTCAAGCAAGAGTCCAAGGACGGCGCCGAGACCGCCAAGGTCTGTTACGTGAACTACGGGGTGACCTTCACCATGACCGAACCGCAGAAAGTTCGTGGTGACGATGCCACGCACCTGTTCCAGGTCCTCGCCAAACAAAGCGGCGCGCCGAAGTGGAATTTCTACAAGTACGTGGTCGATCGCCAGGGCAAGGTGATTGCCAGCTTTTCCAGCCTGACCAAGCCCGATGATCCCGAGTTCATTGAGGCCGTGGAAAAAGCCCTGGCTTCGCCACCATTGGCCTCCACTCCTTGATCTGTGGGAGCGAGCCTGCTCGCGATGGACTTGAGAGCGCCGCGGGGTGTCAGGCTTCACACGTTATCGTTGACGTCCATCGCGAGCAGGCTCGCTCCCACAAAAAAGCCCCGCCTCTGTGTAAGAGCGCGGGGCTTTTTTTGATTCAGGCGGCGAGCCTTTCAAACTCCCTGACGGTCATCAGAAGCGGTAGGTCGCACCGACACCGAAACCGTTCGCCCAGTTTTCATACTTGGAGCTGTAGGCTTGGCGGCCGTTGTTATCGTTGACCTTGACCGACTCTTCATGCAGGTACGAATACGCAACGTCGATGGTCAGGTCGTCGGTCGGGCTCCAGCCGGCACCCAGGCTGAAAATCTTGCGATCGCCGGTGGGGATGCGTGGAGAGCGGTTTTCGTTGTTGGTTGGCGCCTGGTCAACCGACAGACCGGTACGCAGTACCCACTGCTTGTTCAACTGGTAGGAGGCACCGATGGCGTGAGCCCAGGTGTCGTGCCAGTTCTGCTCTTCGGTGATGGTGCCAAACGCTGGGTTCAAAGCAGCAGGCACGCCACTGTTCTCGACGGTGATTTCTTTCAGGCGGCTCCAGCGAGTCCAGGTGCTGCCTGCGTAGAGGGTCCACTGGTCGTCCAGTTGATGGGTAACCGAGAAGTCGACCGACTCAGGCGTGGTGATGTCCAGTGAAGCGTCGTACTTCTGGTTCGGGTTCTGACGCAGGTTCGTGAGGAAGCCGTAGTTGACCTTAGTGTCACCCTCGAGCTTGTACTTCACTTTCGAGTGGTAGGTCAGGCCGACACGAGTGCTGTCGGTGGCTTGCACCAGGATACCGATGTTGTAGCCCAGAGCGGTGTCGTCACCCTTGATCTTAACTTCGCCGTCCGGAGCCGCCGGGTTCAGCGAAAGGTTCGATTCCAGCTTGCCGTCGATGCGGTTGATGGTCGGACCGAAGCCGATCGACACCTTGTCGTTAAAGGCGTAGCTGACGGTTGGCTGCAGCGTCACGATGGTGACTTCACTCTTGCTGCCGAAGTAACGGCCGGCAAAGCCGTTCTCGTAGTCGGTCACCAGGCCGAATGGAGCGTAGACGCCGAAACCGACTGCCCACTGGTCATCGAGTGGCTTGACGTAGTAGCCCATCGGCACGCCCATGAAAGGGACCATGTCACCTTTGTTGGTGCCGCCATTGGGACGGGAGCTGGCATCGCTAATGTCAGCGTGGGCGTCGATGAATGCAACACCGCCAGTCACTTGTTCGCGCTTGAGGCGCGACATGCCAGCAGGGTTGCCAAATACGGTGGATGCGTCGTCGGCAGCGGAAGATCGCCCGGCAAAACCTGTCCCCATCCCGCTGATGCTTTGTTCGTTGAGGGCGAAACCACTCGCGAAGATCTGGGTGGATGCCAAGGCAACGGCGAGGCTAATGGTGGTTTTGAGCATTACTTTTTTCATTATTAGAACTCCTGGTGATCACCGGGGCGAAAATTACCAACATTTTCGTCCCAGCGCCATAGGCTGTAATGCTTGATTTAGAGCGGTTTTGTAGGACAATCCGACCAGATTCGCTGCCAGTTGAGCGATCTTTGGATTTCGGGCAATCAGCAGGCAACCTGATTCAGCGGTGCAACACAGGTTTGCCAGGCGCAGGTGAAATCTCTCAGGCGTCCCTGGGGCTGGAAGGTCTGGCGCCAGATTCGGGCCATGCCCAGCAAGTCGTCTGGTTCGGGGAGGGGGGTATTCTGTTCTTCGACCAGCAGCCAGGCGATGGCGGTGGCGTAACGCAGGTTGACGGTCAATTCCAGGTGCGGGCCGCTGAGGAATGCATGTTGGCTGGCCAGGCCACGCACCAGGCTGGCGCGTTCCGGATCGAGTGCCAGGTAATGGTCCCAAAGTGCCTGGTGGCGGGGTTCGGCGATTCGATACAGGCCGTGTCCACGGCGGTCATGCAGGGCGGAACCAAGGGCTGACTGGCTGGCGGCGATGCCTAGCAGCAGGGATTCGGCGGTTGCGCTATGGCGTCCAAGGTAGATCAAGGTCGGACGGATTACATAACGGCACAGTTCGCTGGCAGCGATACCCATAAAACCCTCGATACATCAAATTGGCGACGAACCTGAAAGGCTTTGGCAGCGGTGAATCGACTCAGGCTCGTCGGAAGCGGATCAAGCCGCTTGAGTTGAAGTCTAGTGTCATATTCACCGCGTAAAGGACTGTTTTTAAAATATTTCTGCCGGCGAGTTATAAACGTTATATCTATCCGTGCTTAGTCATCGTGAAACCTTGCGCAACAAAAAGCCCCGCTTTTCGGGCGGGGCTTCTGGTGTTTCAGGCTTGCTGGCGTATCAGGCGACCAAGGCCTGACGCGTACGCTCGATGACCGCCTGCAGCGGTTCGGCGCTGGAATACTGGTCGGGGTACAGGCGTTCGCTGTGACGGGCGATGCCGTGTTCGTTGACCAGGGTGAAGCTGAAACAGCCTTTGCGAGCGGCCATGATCAGGCAGTTCATTGGTGCAAAAGCGTTGGTTAGGGTGCGGATGGCATCCTGGGTGTGGATTTGAGTAGACATAGTCATTGGGTGTTCCTACAAGCGACACGGATAAGAGCCGTGCAAAATTAAAACGTTCCAGTAACGACGACCACCGTTGGTCGAACGAAGAACCCTGACTGGAACAAAGCAGCCAGTTTGAAGCGCTGATAAATTGGCGCGCTTGGGCTGGCAGGTAGGTACTTAGGAGGGCAGGCAACACATCAAGGGCAAAGGTTCTGGGCCCGGGGTGAAGATCCTGATCAATTTGCAGGCTGGTTCGGTCAGCGTAAATGAGCTTGGCAACACCCTTCGTTTATTCAAAGGCTGTATTGGCGCAAGATTTACCTGGAAACCATCGAGGTGGTCGATCCCGCTTTTTCGGTAGCGGCTTCCTGTGGGAAGGCTGCGCCGGGGGGATTTGTTCGACCAGAATTGACTTTCAGCTTGGTACTAACGCCGCGGATAGTAACGGATTGAAAAGGCAAAGGGAAGTGTGCTGGCAAAAAATCCTGGATGTTCGCTTGGCGTCATCCTTCGCCTACGCTTCGACGAGCCTTGGAAATTGTTCGATCATCGAGCGTAATCCGACCGGCGGTCATCGCTGGGAGCTGCCTGGAGCGCGGGTTTTACGGGGGGTTATCCCCAACGAGCAAGAAAATTGCGCCGAAAAAAACCGGTGATATAACCATCCAGAAGGTAGTTGTGCACATTAGTTGCGCAGACTGTCACCCTGCTGTCATCCAGCCTTCAAACGCAGTGGGTGCCTGTAACCAAAATTTAAGTCAATGAAAAATATCGTCTTTTTTAACTGGTGAAAAAATCGTCAGTTTGACTGCAGGCCCCATTCCATAAGCCTTTGCGCGAGTTCAATGGCGGTTGTCCACTGAGTTATCCACAGCTTCTGTGGATTGTCCCGAGCGCTTGCTCTAGGACGGGCGTGCCGGGTTTTTTTCGGCTTTACCTGTAAGAAAAAGAGAGTAGAGTGGCGCGCCTTCCGATCTGCCCACAGTGCTTTATGAAGTTTCGTACACCACCTCCTTCCTCTTCCGCCAAATCGTCCACGGTAGCCTCACCCAAGCGCTTTTCGATGCGGGTGGCCGAGTGGTTGCTGGACAGCCCGCGCCTGGGCGAAAACTCCAACGTCAAACACATCGCCGGACGTTTACTCAAGCAACCGGCCCGTGAAGGCGTCGTCGCCGCGCAAAGCCGGTTGGGGCAACTGATGTGCCGTGAGTGCGGCAATGCCCGGGATCGCCGGATTGGCCAGGATCTCTTGCGTCAGGCCGCGCGGGCAGGGGACCTGCGTGCGCAACAGGAACTGGGCCTGATCGAAGACTGAGCTGTCCAAGACCTGACGCCTTGGTTAACCTTCAGGCTTTATTTCAATGGCAGGAGTGGCTATGGCTATGGACTTGACCAGCGCATTGCTGGGGCTGGCGGGCGCGGCGTTGCCATTGCTGGTGTTGGCCTGGCAACTGCAGCGCCGGGCGAGCACCGCCCAGACCCAGGCATCGTTGCTGGAAGAGCGCCTGGCCACGGCGAATCTGGCGCAGGATGGGGTGAATGCGCAACTTGAGGCCTGTCGCGATGAAATCGCCGATCTCGGTCAAGCCAACGCAGCCAAGCAAGCGGACCTCGCCGCGGTGCGCCGTGAGGTCGAGCTGCTGCAAATCGAGCGTGACGATGCCCGCGATGCTGCTCACGCCTGGAATATCGAACGCGCCGGCAAAGAAGTCGAACTGCGCCGCCTCGACGCCCTGGCCGCTTCTCTCAAGGCTGAGCTGCGCGAGCAACAGGAAAGCCATCAGCAGCGCCTCAACGACCTGCAGGGCTCACGGGACGAGCTGCGTGCGCAGTTCGCCGAACTGGCCGGGAAAATCTTCGACGAGCGCGAGCAGCGTTTTGCCGAAACCAGCCAGCAGCGCCTGGGGCAATTGCTCGATCCGTTGAAAGAGCGCATCCAGTCTTTTGAAAAGCGCGTCGAGGAAAGTTATCAGGCTGAAGCCCGAGAGCGCTTTTCCCTGGCCAAGGAACTGGAGCGCCTGCAACAGCTCAACCTGCGCTTGAGCGACGAAGCCACCAACCTGACCCGCGCCTTGAAAGGACAGAAAACCCAGGGCAACTGGGGCGAGTTGATTCTGGAACGCGTGCTTGAGCATGCGGGGCTGGAGAAGGGGCGCGAGTACCAGACCCAGGTCAATCTCAAGGGCCCGGACGGCGAGCGTTTCCAGCCGGACGTGATCATTTACCTGCCCGGCGACAAGCAGGTGGTCGTCGACTCCAAGGTCAGCCTGACGGCCTATCAGCAGTACGTGGCGGCCGAAGACGAAGCCATCGGCCAGATCGCCATCAAGCAACATGTGCTGTCGCTGCGCAACCACGTCAAGGGCTTGGCCGGCAAGGACTACAAACGCCTGGACGGCTTGCACAGCCTGGACTTCGTCCTGTTGTTCGTACCGATCGAAGCGGCGTTCTCTGCCGCGTTGCAGGCGGAGCCCACACTGTTCCAGGAAGCCTTCGACCGCAACATCGTGATCGTCAGCCCGACCACGCTGCTGGCGACCCTGCGTGTCATCGACAGCCTGTGGAAGCAGGAGCGGCAAAGCCAGAACGCCCGGGAAATCGCCGAGCGGGCAGGATGGCTGTACGACAAGTTCGTGTTGTTCATCCAGGATCTGGACGAAGTCGGCAATCGCTTGCAGCAACTGGACAAAGCCTACAGCTCGGCGCGCAACAAGCTGACAGAAGGCCGCGGCAACCTGGTCAGCCGCAGTGAGCAGCTCAAGCTGCTGGGCGCGCGGGCGAGCAAGAGCTTGCCAGCGGATTTGCTGGAGCGGGCGATGACCGATATTGACGGGTTGGTCGAATTGCCGGAATAGGTGAGCCTGCCCGCGATTGTTGATCGTTCCCACGCTCTGCGTGGGAATGCATCCCGTGACGCTCGGCGTCACCCTTGCACCCGACTAAAGCCTTGCGTCAAAAGCGGAACGCGGAGCGTCCCCGGCGGCATTCCCACGCGGAGCATCACTAGTGTCCGGTAAACATGTTTCATAGCTGAAGGCTGCCTTGGGCAGCCTTCAGCTTTTCTCGCTCCTGCCTTC